>WJKG01000328.1 GCA_014729205.1 candidate division GN15 bacterium
CACGATGGTTACCCGCTGTGTTTGCTTTCATAAGACGTTCCGCGAGCTCAAGAAGATTGCCCGCAAGACTGGGGCGCAATCGGTGGCGGAGCTGCAGGAGTATGTGACGTTTGGCCAGAACTGCCAGCGGTGCCATCCATACGTGCGCCTGATGCTCAAGACGGGCGAGACTGCGTTCGAGGTGATTGAGGAGGGGGAGGCTTGAATGCAACGCGGAGTGTCTGTCTCTCTCATTCCACATCCCAAAAAAAGTGAGGGTGGAAGGGATCGAACCTTCGACACCCTGCTTAAAAGGCAGGTGCTCTACCACTGAGCTACACCCCCGATATAAGACATATCGACCCGGTAAGGACGAACCCGACCGGGTGACTATAATCGCCTGTAACACCACTTTTGTCAACCTGTTTCGGGGCATCCAGCACGCGCCTCGATACCGCTTCCGCTTTCGTATCCCCCCGACAACCAGCGGAATCATCGGTCCATTATCCATGGCCTAACGAGATAGTGACACACCAACAACGAAATGTTAACTCGTTTGAAACCAATTCTTAAGCACCGGCACACGCAAACCTAATTTGAAGTGCCGACACTTCCCGCGACGGCCGCAAAGCCGCCCAGAGGAGCAGGGTTACAGTATTTGACCGCACTATCTGTGCCCCGCCGCACATGCAGATGAGGTTCTGTGAGACCTGAGGGTCTCTGGTTGGTGAAAAGAAGCGTGACATCGTGAGTATCAAGCAGGACTTCATACGCGGTAACCCGCGTATCGAGATTATCTCCCACCACGGCCGCCCCGTGGAGATTCCCCAGGCGTGGCGCCCTGTGCTTGGCGACACCGACATCCTGGTTGCCATCCCCGACATGCATATGTATCACTACGATTCCAACCTGGACAACTTCCGCTATGGCGCCGAAACCATGCAGGACTTCCTGCACCACCTGCAGGGTCTCAAGCAAAACCTGGCAGGGCATGGCAGGCGAATGCAGGTAGCCCAGTTGGGCGATATGTTTGAGTTGCGCTTCCCCGGTTACAACGGGAAGCCGCTCTCGGTCGACCAGATCGCCGGCTCCCATCCAACCTACAGGTCCATCCTTCAGGCCCTCTGGTCGCTCGACCCCATCCTGATCTATGGCAACCACGATCTCAAGCACGATGCCCACAAGGAGTCGCGCTTCAGCGCGCGGATCGGGTCGGTCTACCTGGAGCATGGCTACGGGGCCGACAACTGGTACAATTTCTCGAACCCCGGTAAACGGCTGTTCGGCGCCGGTATGTTCTGTTTTCGGAGTTTCCGGCGGATCGAGGCGAATATCTGCCGTCTTGCGCTGGCGACTGGATATCTTCGCAAGGATCAATTCTTCGCCACCGGCATCTGCTCCGGCGAGCAGACCCGGGGCAATATCACGGACTACGCCCAGTACCAGCACCGGCAATTGAAACACTTCCGCAAGGTCTACCGTGAATTCGAGGCTGACCAGCGTCCCCGGATCATCATCGGGGCCCACACCCACCGGCCATATCTGGATCCGCATTTTGGCAATGGCCAGAGCATTTTTGTTGATGCCGGTGCGTTTACCGATGGCCGATCGGACTTCGCTGTGGTAACCAACGAAGAGGTCGCCATTTGTCGCTACCGCCGTCAGCCAGTCGCCACGCGCGTGGCTGCCGCGCGGGAGCATCGCCGGGTCGCCCCGACCACAGCCA
This sequence comes from candidate division GN15 bacterium, assembly GCA_014729205.1. Lineage (GTDB taxonomy): Bacteria > Zixibacteria > MSB-5A5 > GN15 > FEB-12 > WJKG01. The sequence continues at coordinate 1,706 of WJKG01000328.1, forward strand.
CCGAGCCGGTCATGGCGGCGTATGACGCCCGAATGACCTCAGAAAGCTGACCGCCAAAGTCCCGCCCGGATCGACTTACAGGACCCCTACTTCTCCCGTACAGCCTGTAAACCAGATCGCCGAACATTCTGCGGCTTGGGGTGTTAGCTCAAGTAAACAGGAGTCAGTACTATGAGAATTGCCGTTTTCAATACCAAGTCCTATGATCAGCAGTTTCTGGGCAAGGCCAACGAACACCACAACCACGAACTGGTATTCTTCGAAAACAAGCTGCATGCCCAGACCATACGCCTGACCGAGGGCATGGACGCCGTCTGCGCTTTCGTGAATGATGATCTCTCCACTGACGTCGTCAACGGCATGGCCGACAACGGCGTCAAGCTGATCGCCCTGCGCTGCGCGGGGTTCAACAACGTCGATCTGGAAGCGGCCGAGAAGCGGGGCCTGACCATCCTTCGCGTGCCCGCCTATTCGCCCCACGCGGTCGCCGAGCACACCGTGGCGCTGATACTGGCGCTCAACCGGAAAGTGCATCGCTCATACAACCGCGTACGCGAAGGCAACTTCTCGCTGGAGCGACTGGTCGGTTTTGACCTGCACGGCAAGACGATCGGTATTATCGGTACCGGCAAGATCGGTGAAGTTGCGGCGGGGATCCTCAAGGGGTTTGGGTGTCAAATTCTCGCCTACGACATCCACGAAAACGAGGCATGCAAGCGGATCGGCGTGGAGTATGTGGAGTTGGAGCAACTCTTCCGGGAGTCACACGTGATCAGCATCCACTGCCCGCTGACGCCGGACACGTACCACCTGATCGACGAAGACGCTATCAGCATCATGCAGGACGGAGCAATGATCATCAACACCAGCCGCGGCGCCGTAGTCGATACGCGGGCGGTAATCGACGGGTTGAAGCATGGCCGAATTGGCTCGCTGGGGCTCGATGTCTACGAGGAGGAGGGGGATCTGTTCTTCACGGACCTGTCCGATCAGGTGTTGCAGGATGATGTCTTCGCGCGGCTGCTCACTTTTCCCAACGTGCTGATCACGGGGCACCAGGCATTCTTCACGGAGGAGGCCTTGACGGCGATTGCGGAGACGACGCTGCAGAACGCGACGGATTACGAGCAGGGGGACATCAATGAAGGCAATCTGGTGCGCTACGAGGCGCACGTGCGCGGGTAGGGTCGGAAACCCACCCAAAGGGTGGGGCACCCCTGGCGCCAGAAAGTCACAAAGAAAGAGCTGATAGCTAGATTCGATGACTTTTTCCAAGAAACAACTGATAGCTGAGCTTACCCCGAAACCAAAACGGGGCCGGCTTGTGCCGCCCCCGCTTAAGGTGCGATATCAATACGAATCCGACCGCTAAGCCGGATTGTCTTTCTTGAACTTATCCATGAACTCCGCCAGCTTCTCCGCACCCTCGAGCGGCATGGCGTTGTACAACGAGACCCGCACGCCACCAACCGAGCGGTGGCCCTTCAGGCCCACAAACCCGGCCGCCTTGGCCTCGGCGATGAACTTCTTCTCCAGGTCCTCAGTGGGCATGCGAAGCGTGATGTTCATCCAGGAGCGGCTGTCCTCCTGGACCGTGCCCTTGAAGTAATCCGGATTCAAATCCAGCATCTGGTAGATGCGTTCCTGCTTGGCGCGGTTGATCTTCTCCACACCAGCCAGACCACCCTGGCCCTTGATCCACTCCAGGACCAGCTTGAGCACATACACGCTAAACGAGGGCGGCGTGTTGTAAAGCGACTTCTTGTCGGCATAGGTCTTGTACATGAACATGCTGGGCAGATCGGTCTTGGCCTTTTGCAGCAGGCTGTCCTTGATCAGAACCAACGTCACCCCACTGGGCCCCAGGTTCTTCTGGGCGCCTGCGTAGACCAGGTCGAACTTGGTGTAGTCCAACTGGCGCGAGGCGATATCAGAGGACATATCCGCCATCAGCGGCAGGCCCTTCGAATCCGGGGTGTAATGGTACTGGGTACCCTTGATGGTGTTGTTGGTGGTGATATGCAGATAGGCGGCATCGGACGGAATATCCAGCTGATCCTGTTTGGGAATGAAGGTATAGCCGTCATCCTTCGAGGAACCGGCCAGATGCGCCTTGCCGATGATATTGGCTTCCTTGATTGCCTTGGTGGACCAGGTACCGGTATCGACATAGGCCCCCATCTGCCCCTCGCCCATGAAATTGAGCGGGATCAGTGCGAACTGGGAGGAGGCGCCGCCGGTCATGAACAGCACGTGGTAGTCATCGCCCAGCCCGAAGATTTCGCGGGCGAGGCTCATTGCGGACTCGTTGACCTCATCGTACTCAGGCGACCGGTGGGAGCTCTCGATAATCGACATGCCGGTGCCTTTATAGTCGATCAACTCTTCCTGGACCTTCTTGAGCACGTCCAGCGGGAGGGTCGACGGTCCCGGATTGAAATTGAACACGCGAGCCATAGCTTTATCCTTTCACTCTTACCGGTTGGGCCTACTTGTTTCTCTCGACATAGGCACCGATCAGGCGGTCGATCACCACACCGATCCGGAGCATGTTTTCCTTGGTAGAGGCCCCGATATGCGGCGTAAAGACCGTGTTCGGAGCATTGAACAGGGGCGTCTGTCCCGGCGGGTCGGAGTAGTACACGTCGGTTGCGTAGCCGCCGATCTTACCGGAACGCAGCGCCTCGACCATGGCTTCCTCGACCACCAGCTTGCCACGGGCGGTGTTGATGATGAAGGCACCATCCTTGCACTTGGACAGGGTCTCCTTGTTGATGATACCCTTGGTCGATTCCAGAAGCGGCATGTGCAGGGAAATATAGTCAGACTCGGCCAGCACTTCGTCCATGCTGGAGCGAATCTCGGCGAAGTCGGTGAAGTTAACATCGGGGTGCCAGCCCAGCACCCGCATCTGGAACCCACGGGCGCGGACGGCCAGCGCCAGGCCGATACGTCCCAGGCCCAGGATACCCAGAGTCTTGCCGTTGAGCTCGGTGCGCTTGAGTTCCTTCTTGAGCCACTGCCCCTGGCGCATACTCTGGTCGGAGCGAGTGATGTGGTTTGGCAGGGTGATCATCAGGGCAAAGGCGTGTTCGGCCACCGCAGTCGTGGAAGCATCGGCCGTATTGCGGACGATGATCCCCTTCTGGGCCGCGTATTCCTGATCGACATTGTCCAGTCCCACACCGCCGCGGATGATCATCTTCAGCTTCGGGGCTCCGTCGATATACTCCTTGGTACACTTGGTCTTGGAACGGACCAGGACTATCTCCGCCTCGTTCAAGCGGCCCTTGTCGTCGGTCACCTCGCCGTACTTGCTCAGTACGTTCGGCAGGGACTCATCGAAAGCATCGGAAATGAGAATCAACATCGAAGTGTCTCCTTGTCTATTCACTTAGTAGATTGACAACCATACCACTGCGCAGCTTCGGCTCGAACCACGTCGACTTGGGCGGCATGACCTGCTCGGCATCTGCTACCGCCAGAAGCTGCTCGACAGACACCGGGTACATGGAGAACGCTATCGCGAACTTACCAGAGTCGACCAGCTTGACCAGTTCCTGCGTACCGCGTATCCCCCCCACGAAGTCAATCCGCTCATCGGTGCGAATGTCCTTGATCCCCAGAATAGGATCGAGCAGGTTCATGGTCAGTACTGCTGAGTCTATCGATGCCGCCGGGTCGTTTTCATCGTAGGTACCCGGTTTGATCGAGAGCACATACCACTGACCGTTGATGTACATGCCGACCTGCTTGTCACGCTGCGGCGTGACGGGGGCATCCGCCCTGGCGATGGCGAATTTCTCCTCGATCTTTGCCAGCAGGTCTTCCCGTGAAAGACCACCCAGGTCAGTTACGACGCGATTGTACGAGAGGATATGCAATTCGTCATCGGGGAAGACAACGTTCAGGAAGTAGTTGTAGTGCTCGTCACCAGTGTGATTCGGGTTCTTCTCAGCCAATCGGCGACAAACCTCACTGGCCGCGGCCGAGCGGTGGTGCCCATCGGCAATATACAACGCCGGCAGATCGGCGAAGGCGTTGGTCAGGGCTTCCACCTGCGGCTCATCGGCGACAACCCAGAGTTCGTGACGAACACCGTATTCACCCACGAAATCGTACTCGGGTGTCTTCTTGGTGAGCTCGCGGAAGAGAGTGGAGAGCTTGTCCGAGTTGCGAAAGATCGAGAACACCGGTCCGACCTGGGCGCCGAGAATCTGGATATGATTGGCACGGTCCGAGACTTTCTTGGGCCGGGTGTGTTCGTGCTTTTTGATGAGGTTCTTGTCGTACTCGGCCACCGAACTCAGGCAGACCAGCCCGGTCTGGCTGCGGTTGTTCATCGTCAATCGGTAGAGATAGTAGCAGGGCCGGGAGTCACGGATCATGATCTTTTCGTCGATCAGCCGCTGCAAATTCTCTTTACCGCGCTGGTAGATTTCCTCGCCGTAGGCATCGGTATCGGGAGGAAAATCGACCTCGGACTTATTGACTCTCAAGAATGAGTTGGGATTCTGCTTAACCAGCTCGCGGGCTTCATCGCTGGAAAGAACGTCGTACGGCGGTGCAGCCACGTCGGCTGCCATTTCCGGGGTGGGCCGTAATCCGGCGAATGGGCGTATCACAGACATGACAGACTACTTTCTTTGGGTCATACGTTTTCACACAGCTTGGCGAATATAACACATTAGCTAAAGAGCGCAACCGATTCCTGAGCGCCCACCCGCCCAGAAACGCAGGCGATCCGGGCTTTTCCGCCCGTGACCGCCTGGAGTGTGAAGCTCTTGTTAGACCGACATTTCGTCGGTTACGGCATGACGCCCAACTGCCACATTAGATACGAATAGACATCGACTCTTTCCTCGATTTTTGCGCTCATGGGCATACCGCCTGAGTGGCCCGCCCGCTCCTCGTAACGCAGAAGCACGGGCAGGCGAGATAGTGTCGCTTTCTGGACTCGAGCAGTCATCTTGCGTGCGTGCATCGGATCGACCCGGGTATCGTGATCGCCGGTCACGAACAGTACCGAGGGATACTCGACACTCTCGCGCACATTGTGATACGGCGAGTAATCAAGCAAGATCTCGAACTCCTCCGGGTTATCCGAGGAACCATACTCACCCACCCAGTAGGGGCCCATCAGCAATTTGTGATAGCGGATCATATCCAGCAGCGGGTAGGTGCAGACGATAGCCTGGAACAACTCGGGTCGCTGTGTGAGTGCTGCCCCGACCAGCAGTCCCCCGTTGGAACCGCCGTAGCAGGCCAGCCGTTCGGAGCTCGTGTAGTTGTTGGCTATCAGCCATTCGGCAGCAGCGTAGAGATCATCGAACGTGTTCTGTTTGTTCTCGCGCATACCGGCCCGGTGCCACTCTTCACCGTATTCACCACCACCACGAAGGGCGGGGTAGGCGTACACACCGCCGAACTCGGTCCAGGCGACGACCGATGTCGAGAACCACGGCCGGGTGGAGACCGTAAACCCGCCATAACCGTAAATGACTGTCGGCCGGTTGCCATCGAGTTCGAGTCCTCGACGATGCACCACGAACATGGGGATCCGGGTACCGTCCTTCGAGTTGTACCAAACCTGTTTGACCTGCATGCTCTCGGCATCGATCTGCAGGTCCGGCTCGTGCCATACCTCAGCAACTCCCGTTTCGATGTTGTAACGATAGATCGTTCTCGGCATGGCATAGGACTGGAACGTATAGTAGGCATATGGATTGTCCCATCGCCCGGTGGGCAGACCCATGGTTCCAATCATGGGCGATTCCAACGCCCGCACGAAGTTGCCTTCGAGATCATAGATCCGGGAATAGCTGACCATGTCCTTCTGCCAGCGAATCGACAGCATTCCGCCAACAAGATCGAATCCGCTCATAACGGCTTCGTCCTCGGGGATCAAGTCGCGCCAGGATTCGACACTTGGTTCATCGAGACTTCCCACCATCAAGCGCCGATTGGGTGCCTTCCAATTAGTGCTCACATAGATCTGACCATCAGCTATTGAAACATCAAACATGGCATCGAGCCCGGTGACGAGCGGCTGTACCGGTCCGGAGACGGCCATGTCCTTGTAATAGACATCATTGCGGTTACCGCCCCGCCAGACACTGATGATCAGCCAGCGGTTGTCGTCGGACCGGCCAACATTGATTCCCTTCTCCGGTCCGAAACCTTCACCGAAAAGCACCTTGTCGCTGGCCGGATCTGTACCGAAGCGGTGATAGTAGAGTCGGGCGGTGCCGTCCTCCAGTCGCTTGCTGTAGTAGACACCTTTGCCATTGGCAGCCATGACAACGCCAAAGTAGACAGCGGTTGGCAGGACAGTGGGATGCGGTTCAAGTGAATCCACCTGCAGGAAGTGAATCTCCGTTTCATCAGCCCCTCCTTGACGGACCCCATATGCCAGCAGGGTGCCATCGAGATTGATATCGACCATTGACACACTCACCGTACCATCGTCGCTAAGCGGCGTTGGATCGACCAGCAGCGTCTCCTCACCGTGCGCTCCCTGGCGCATGTAGATTGCGGACAGTTCCTGGTCCGCGAGGCGCTTGGAGTAGAACAGCCGATTGCGACGAGTCACCGGCTTGCTCACTCCGGTTCGACGCATGAGGTCGGTAAAGCGGGCACGCAGGCTGTCCCGCATGGGCAGGTCGCCGAGCAGCATATTCGTGTAGCTGTTCTGCGCTTCGATCCAGGCCCGAGTTCTGGGTGACTGCTGATCCTCGAGCCATCGATAGGGGTCAATGA
>WJKG01000329.1 GCA_014729205.1 candidate division GN15 bacterium
ATTGTAACAGGTGTCGATAGGGCCGTTACAATCGAACACTACCGCCGGGTAAGGGGTGCTGGTCGACCCCTCATAACGCACGGCGACGTAAAATGGTCCACCGACACAGATCGGGTCCGTCAGTTCGATTCGTCCCACAGTTGGCGCGGCAAAGTCCGCCTCCGACAATGTGAACACCTCGGACATGATCAACTGATGTGGCCCGGCACATGGGGCATCCTGGTTACCAACCCAGACTTCGATGCTCACATCAACCGGCCAGACAGCACCGGTGAAGTCAGCTAGAGTCAACTGTATGCCGTCGACAGAGAAGGGGTAGGTCGGATCGAAACCACACGACTCCGGGTTGACGTACGTGAAAAATGCATCGCCAGCCTGGGCGCTGCTGTAGATCGATGATCCAGTATCGTTATGGTTCTTGTAGACACAGAGTGCTCGCACATCTTTGTCAATGTCGAGCTGCAGGGGTTGCTTGTCAATCGGCCGCGCGCGGTAGCTCCGTTGGTTGCCGTGGACGGCATACACGGATACGAGCAGACACAAGACCGCTACAAGTAGAGTGCCCAGAGTTAACCTTCTGCTCATCCCAGATGCTCCTTGCTTCAGGTTCCTATGTAGATTGCACTATTGTCAGATTGGCCGCACAGACGACTGCGGGCGACAGCGCGGTGATGCTGGTTGATACGCTGAGATATGATTTCCTGCGATCCTCTGCATAAATACGGATTACGGCGACCAGTTGCAACGGATTTCAGTATGACCGGGCAAAATCTTACACGATTCTAACATAGGTCGACATTGTCTTGTTTGTTGTCTGGGGAGAATCGCACCTTACTAAGGAGTGGCTGGACCTGACGCTCTGGAGATTCAATTCAGGTTGGATAAGCGCGAAGAAATGCCGGAGGTCGGACTCGAACCGACACGAGGTCGCCCTCGGGGGATTTTGAGTCCCCTGCGTCTACCAGTTTCACCACTCCGGCATTGCTTTGTGGTTTTGCAGCCCCATTTTACACCCCCCGTGCCAGACTTGTCAAGTACTTAAGAGAGCCCTGCCGGGTATGCATCAGAATCGTGTTGGCTCCTCAGTCGTGTCCTCGGGCAGATAGTCATCGCGGCGAGAATCCGAATTGGAAATGTACAGCCCGGTCGACGGGTGCAGACTGCATTTTTCATTAGGTTGGTTATCGACTGTAAAGATCTCCTCGCGCACATCGACACATCGATCCGTAGCCAATTCACCCGATTCGAGACAGACATCCAGGTGTACGATACCATCGGGCTCCTGGAAGTCCTCGATCGGCAGTGAATCGTGGGCGGCGATCATGAACTCGGTCCACACCGGAACGCCATTCTTAGCGCCATCCTGGTTGCGCCCCAAAGAGAGCTTTTCATCGAATCCGACCCAGCAGCCGGCCGTGATCTGCGGGGTATAACCGGTGAACCAGTTATCGCAGAAGTTGTCAGTGGTGCCCGTCTTGCCGCCGGCGGGGCGTGTGAAACCCATCCATCGCGAACGCACACCCGTACCGGCTCGCACCACGGACTGCATCATGTCCACCATGATATAGGCCGTCTGCGCCGATAGCACTTCTTCCTTCTGGACGGCACTGTTGTCCTCCAGAACCCGGCCATAACGGTCCGTTATCTTGTGCACCATCCGATAGGGGATATGAATCCCCTGGTTGGGAAAGGTACTGAAGGCAGACACCAGGTCGACGAGGCGAACGACACCAACACCGATGGCCAAAGAGGGGACAGGGTCCAGCGGAGTAGTAATGCCCATCTTGTGAGCGTAGAAGATAGCCTGCTCCGGTTGGATCTTCAGCAAAAGGCGTATGGCTACGAGGTTGCGCGAGAGGCGCAGACCGTCGCGGAGTGTGATCGGCCCCTTGAATTTGTCATCGAAATTGTGTGGTCGCCATTGTTTGGCACCGGGGATGTCCAACACGATGGGGTTGTCATCGATAATGTCCGTGGTCCTGAAACCATTGTCAATACATGCGGTGTACACAAACGGTTTGAAGCAGGATCCCGGCTGCAGCAAGGCCTGCACCGCCCGGTTGAACTTCGATTCCTCGAATGAGCGCCCACCGACCATCGCTATGATATCGCCGTTCTCATTGTCTATCGCAACCATCGCGCCCTGGACCTTCTTGTAGACGCGGATGGAGTCGCCATTCTCATCAACGGTATCGGGCAGTATCTCCGTGTAATTCTTGTCGTCAGGGGGGAAGATGCGTTCGATGCGCGCCCGAAGTGAATCCACCTTCTTGGCCACGGCCGCCTCGGCTTCCTTTTGCAGACCCAGATCCAGCGACGTGTGCACGGTCAGGCCACCGCTATAAAGGACATCCTCGCCGTACTCATCAAGAATGTACTGGCGGACGGTCTCGGTGAAATAGGGCGCATGGCCGACCTTCTCCTCCGGCGTATTCAGCGCCAGGGACATATCCTTGAGCGAATCGTACTCCTGCCGCGTAATGCCGCCGTACTGATAGAAAGAGTACAGGACGCGGTTTCGAGCTTGCACTGACTTATCGGGATTGTTCAGCGGCGAATTGATATTCGGCCCCTTGAGCAATCCGATTATGATAGCGCTCTCGTTGAGGTCCAGCTCCGAAGGCCGCTTGGAGAAGAAGATGTTGGAGGCGGCCGCTATACCATACGCCCCACGGCTGAAATAGTACTGGTTGAGGTACATTTCCAGGATTTCTTGCTTGGAGTAGGTTCGCTCCAGCTTGATGGCTGTCAGGGCTTCCTTGACCTTCCGCTCCAGTGTCTGCCGACGATTCAAGAACAGCATGCGCGAGAGTTGCTGGGTGATGGTTGATGCGCCCGCCTCGATTCGCCACTTCAGAAGGTTCGTAGTGGCTACAATGGCTACACGACGGATATTGATGCCCCAGTGATCGTAGAACTCACGGTCCTCGGTGGCAATCAGCATATCAACCAGGTGGGGTGGAAGGTCCTTATACGGCGTGAGAACGCGATTCTCCGTATAGAACTCCTTGAGGAGGATCCCATTGCGATCGTAGATCTTGGTCTTAAGCGACGGCTCAATATTATGAAGCTGCTCAAACGAGGGCAGTTCCGACTGGTAGACGTGATACGTACGGTACCCCACTATCGCCAGAAACACTACGATAAGCAGTGCCAGTGCGATTAGTGAATTGCGAAGTCGGTGCGACCCTCTTTTGGGCGAGAACATTCGGGAATTCATAGCAGACAATAAGCCTTCCTGGCTAAGCGGTAGTCAATATTAAAACAGGTCAACACTCACCGTCGTTCATGGGTATCGGTACGATAATCTGCTTGCTCAAGGGGCAATCAGTCCCTAAGCTTGGGGCACATCATCAATTACACTGCCTTATATGCCGATAGCATCGATAGGTTCTGGATTGGGAGACAACAGCTTGGAAACGAAATCGCTTGATCAGTTCAGTAAGGAAACACATGCCGAGGCGCAAAAGCAATGGGAGTTGCTGAAGCGCGGTACCGTCGATATGTTGCCGGAGGACGAGTTCCTCTTCAAATTGCATGATTCTGTGGAGAACAACAAGCCCCTGCGCGTCAAACAGGGATTCGATCCAACCTCGCCTGATATTCATCTGGGCCACACAGTCGGTATTCGTAAGCTCAAGCAGTTCCAGGATCTGGGACACACTATCGTGCTGATTGTGGGCGACTACACGGCGCTCGTGGGAGATCCCTCAGGCCGCTCGGCGACCCGCCCTACTCTTGGCTACGATGATATCATGAGGAACGCCGAAACATACCAGCAGCAGTTCTTCAAGATTCTCGACAAGGACAAGACCGAGGTGCAGTTCAATGGTGACTGGTTCAAGAAGATGGAGTTCAAACAGACGATCGAGTTGGCCTCGCACTTCACCATAGCTCGGTTGCTGGAGCGCGATGACTTCACCAAACGGATGCGCAGCAATACGCCTATTTCGATGCATGAGTTGTTCTATCCACTGATGCAGGGCTATGACTCGGTGGCGATCAAGGCCGATGTTGAGATCGGGGCTACCGAGCAGACCTTCAATCTTCTTGCGGGACGGACAATACAGGAGGCCTATGGGCAGGAGCCCCAGGTCATCCTGACCATGCCAATTCTGGTCGGGCTTGACGGTGAAAAGAAAATGTCGAAGTCATTGGGCAACTATGTTGGTATCGATGATCCCCCACGGGAGATATTCGGGCGCGTAATGTCCATTCCCGATAAGCTGATCTACTC
>WJKG01000330.1 GCA_014729205.1 candidate division GN15 bacterium
CACCAGTTTATAAGTTGCCCGCCCCTTGCCCGCAGACGTATAGTACCCGGCAAGGAGATACGCTGTATGGAAGCCGGCATTGTATTCGACCTCGACCCCACCATCTTCCGCTTCGGGCCGTTCCAGTTGCGGTACTACGGAATCATATTCGTCGTCATGCTCTATCTTGGCTACTTCGCGTGGCGCTCGCAGATCCTTCGGGGCGGTTACCGCGAGGAAATCGCCCAGAACTTCCTGCTGTGGGGGGTGCTGGGCGTGGTAATCGGCGCGCGGCTGGGGCACGTGCTCTTCTACGATCCCGGCTATTATCTTTCGAATCCACTGCAGATACTTGTTCTGTGGCGCGGCGGACTGGCCAGTCACGGCGCCGCTGTAGCCTTAGTCGCTGTTCTTGCCCTGTATGCTCGGCACTACCGGGCCAGCGTTCTGGATATCTTTGACCGCTTCGCCTTCTCGGCGGCAATCGGAGCTGCCATGGTGCGCCTGGGCAACTTCTTCAATTCCGAGATTGTCGGCCGCCCAACCGACCTACCGTGGGGCGTACGATTCATGCGCTACGATGGGGGCGCGGTCGCGCGGCATCCCTCGCAGCTCTATGAGTTTCTCATGGGAGTTACCATCCTGGTCATCCTGATCATTGTTGATCGCAAGAGTGGTCGCGAGCAGCGTCCGGTTGGGCTTCTATCAGGGGCCTTTCTTGCCCTCTACTTCCTGGCACGCTTCCTGGTGGAATTTGTGAAAGAGTTTCAGGCGCTATCAGATTCGGCGCTCACCATGGGGCAGTACCTGTCGATTGTTCCTTTTGTGATTGGGATGGGGCTTGTTGGTCACGCCCTGAAACGAAGGGTGCCTGCCAATAACGTCACACCATAGTCACTGCCGAGCTATCACCGGCCTATTCGCCAGGGTGGCCACGCCGTGAGGTGCCCAGGAAGTTATTCTGCAAGAGATCCTCGAGCGTGTTATAAATGGAGCGGGCGCTGAAATTGAGTTCCTTGCGCGCTTTCATCGATGAAAACGCCCAGTCGTAGTCGAGCAACTTGACCAGGTCCGGATAGAACCTGATTCGGCTCTTACCGAAGACGCGTGCCCACCAGAGCGAAAATCTCGCTGCTGTGTTCAGGAGGGTTCGCGGAATCGTAATCAGATGTGGAATTCGACCAATAATGGAGGAGACCGCCAGCACCAGATCATGACCGGTGATATCGTCGCCAGCGAGTATGTACCGTTCTCCATCGCGGCCCTTCTCAAGAGCCGCTATAATCCCGGGGGCAGCGTCGCGGATGTCCACCAGATTGACCCAGTTGCGAAAATCCGGCATGAAGAAACGCCCGAACATCTTGCGTGCCTTGCCGCGATCGTCACCTGTTCGTGAAGGCGCCACTACGATCGACGGGTTGACGATCACCAATTCGGTCTTGGATTCTGCGGCCGCCTTGCGCAACTCATCCTCCGCCGCGCGCTTGGTCATGATATAGGGTACGCGAAGATGCCCCAGATTGAACTCGAACTCCTCGTTAGCCGTTACCGATGGCCCGCGCTTGCTGCCGTTATTGCCGTTACGACGCGGGATAGCACCAATACCGACAACACTGGAAACATGCACGAAGCGCTTTACGCCGGCCTGTGAAGCCGCCTTATAGAGGTTCAAGGCGCCAAAGACATTGACCCCCGTGAACTGGGTCAGGCGGTCACGGCGGAAGTGGACGATAGCGGCGCAGTGTATGATGGCATCAATACCATCCACGAGCCCCGCCAACTCTGTCTCCTGTCGCAAATCGGAGGTACGTTTCTCAAGTCCAAGGGAGTCGATGTAAGAGGTATCAGAGTCTTTGCGGACCTGGACAACCGGTTTGATACCTTGACGATTGAGATGATAAAGCACTTCGCGGCCGAGCTTGCCGGTGGCGCCGGTTACCAGAATCCTGGCCTGTTGCAGATCAAACATGGTCTATACAATCCTGTCTTATTCTCTGCTGTCTCAACAATTCAGACCCGCACGGGTTTCCCACGGGCAGGGTCGATCAATCTGCAAACGCATCCAGTATAGCGATTAACCGATCAATATCACTCTCATCGTTGAACAAGTGGGCCGAAACACGTATCGAACCCTCACGATGAACACAGACAATCTTATGCTTTAACAACTCCTTATGCAAGCGTTCAAAACCATCGCAGGTGAATGTCAGAATGCTCGAACGGTGTTTCGGCTGCATATTGGAGGTGATAGTAAACGCCGGATTCTCTTCAAGATATGAGGCCAGTCGATCCAGCAGGCCGCGGTTATGCTGCTGAATATTGCTGACTCCAAGACCCAGTATAACGTCGACGGCCGCATCGAGGCCCAGCAGGTTCAGCACACTGTAATAGCCCATCTGCCAGCGCCGGGCATCCTCATGATAGGAGAGTTCGTACTTGAACAGATCAGAGAAGTCCATCTGCCAGTCGACTTCGTGCCATGTCGCCCATGGCTGACCAAGCTCGTCCTGTAGTTTCTCGGCAACGTAGTACACCCCGGTACCTTGCGGCGCGAGCATCCATTTCTGGCACCCGCTCGTGAAGATGTCGATTCCCAGTTCGCTCACATTGATTGGTTCGATACCCAGCCCCTGGATACCATCGACAACGAAATACATATCGTTGGCCCTGCAGATCTCGCCCAGCGTCTTCAGGTCGTTTTGGTAACCATTGAAAAACTGCACGGACGATATGACCAGGGCGCGAGACCGCTTGGTAACAGCCTTCTGGAACTCATCGATGTCGAATTCGCGATTGTGTGATTTCACAAGCTTCGGCTTCACGCCCCGCTCGATGGCTGCACCCTTGAAGGTGTACAGAGCCGAGGGGAACTCGATATCCGAGATCAGGATTTCATCGCCACTCTTCAGCGGTAATGCAAAAGCCGCTACATTCAGACCGAAACTGGTGTTTCCGCCGAGCCCGATATCTTCCGGACGCCCTCCTATCAGCTCGGCGAACTTCCTTGGTAGTGCTTCCAGAGTCTCGTGTGTCAAACGCGTGTCATCCTGGTCGGCGGCAAGCCGCAGATCCACATTGTTCTTGATAGCATCGGCGACCGGTGTTGCAAAAGGGCAAAATGAGGCCGAGTTGAAATAGGTAACCGAATCGGTATGCGGGAACAGCTTGCGCGCCTCGGCGAATCTCCCGGGATCATAACTGCTCATGATGTCCTTCCCTTACATTGAATAGATGTACCCCACAACCGCCATAGCGCCGCCGAGTTTCAACAAATGAGCACACATGAAGAACAACAGGTACGGCATGGACAGGCTCAAACGGACGGTCAGCCCCATTATGGCCGGCACTACGCCGAGCACGAAGGCCACCAGCGCTCCGGCAAGCGCGGTGCGAATGTCGGTCAATGGTAACAGAACGTGGAAGAACTCGAAGGCCAGGGTGGGGATGACTACAAAGAACATGAATTCCATCACGAAATTGACCAGGAACCACTTGATCGAATACGGCTCCAGCATTTCGGCAGCATAGAGCTTCAAGAACCCGAGCTTCTTGAGGGCCAGCTCGAGCAAGGCGCTGACTATCAGCAAGTACAGTCCGGCGAACACGAAGCAATACAGCACCACCCAGTTGATTCTCATTTGAGCCATCCCTCCTGTCGGTACCAGGCAAACGTCTCTTTCGCCCCCTGCGCGAATGAAATCCGGGCCTCAAACCCGAGCTCCTCTTTGGCGCGGGTCACATCAACCTCCCACTCCGCAAGCAGTTCTCCGGCTTTCTCTCGTGTCAACATTGGGGTCGCCCCCACCGCGCGAAAGACGCCTTCGCTGACTGCGGCGATGACACGGAAGATACCCGATGGCACATAGAGCGGCAACGCCCAGCGTCCGGAAGCGTCCTGGAGGATGTCGATCATCTCTCTCAAGGAATAGGCGCGTGATTCCGCGATATGGTACGTGCGTCCTGATTGGACATCACGCTCGCATGCTGCCAGAACCGACTGGCAGAGATCATCGACATGCACCAGCTGCAACTTGCGACTGCTGTCGCCAATATAGGGTCGGATGTGGCGGTTCAGGCTCTCGAAGAACGAAAACACCTCTTTGTCGCCCGGCCCGTAGACACCCGATGGCCGCAGGGCGACAATCGATAAAGAGTCGGTGTATTCCATCGCGGCTTGTTCTCCGGCCAGTTTCGAC
>WJKG01000331.1 GCA_014729205.1 candidate division GN15 bacterium
CTCGTATGCTGTACTCGTTATCGCGCTGGTGGTTACAGGTCGTAATACATGGCGAACTCCTGCGGAGTGGGCCGGATACGGATCTGTGTTACCTCTTCGCGTTTGAGCTTGACCCAGGCTTCGAGGAGATCCTCGGTGAACACGCCACCCTCGAGCAGGTAGTCATAGTCTTCTTCGAGGGCATCGAGAGCACGGGCCAGTGACAGCGGCAACTTGTGGATCTTAGCGAATTCATCGCGCGACATCTCATCGATATTCCGATCGAGCGCATCGCCGGGATCGATCTTGTTCTTGATGCCATCGAGACCGGCCATAAGCATGGCGGCGTAGCCGAGATACGGATTCATGGTGCCATCGCCGGGACGGAACTCGAAGCGCATGGTCTCCGGGTCGTGCTGGTAGCCGGGGATACGAATGCATGCGGTCCGGTTGCCGACCGAATAGGTGCCGGCGACCGGGGCCTCGAAGCCCGGCACCAACCGCTTGAAGGAGTTGGTTGACGGGTTGGAAAAGGCGAGAATGGAGTCGACGTGTTTGAGCATACCGCCGATATACCACATGCCGAGCTGGCTGAACTTGTAAGGGCCGCCCTTTTCGTAGAACAGTGAACCCTTGGCATTGGCCAGGTACTGGTGGACGTGGAGTCCGGAGCCGGGTTCGTTAAAGAGCGGCTTGGGCATGAAGGTAGCGGATTTGCCGACGCGGAAGCACTCGTTTTTGATGAAGTACTTAATCAACATGGATTGATCGGCCATCTTCAGCAGCGGCTGGAACTTGACTTCGAGTTCGTGCTGCCCGCCGCCTCCGACTTCATGGTGGTGGTATTTCAGGCCGACTCCAACCGGCTTGAGCAGCGTGACGATCTGTGATCTAAGATTGTAGGTTCGATCCAGCGGCGGGGCGCAATGGTAGCCTCGCTTGTACGGGATTTTGTAGCCAAGGGCTTCGCGGTCCTCGTTGGGAGCCCAGATGGCCTCATCGGACTCGAAGTTATAGTATGCCTGGTCGGGTCCCTGGAAGAAGGTAGCGTGGTCGAAGACGTAGAACTCGAACTCCGGCCCGACGATCATATTGGCACCTTTGACAATCTTCTTCAAGTAGCTTTCGGCATCCTGGGCCACTCGACGCGGATTGCGCGAGTACGGGGTGATCTTGTCCGCGGTCTCCATGATATTGCCGAGCATGGATAGTGTAGGTTGTTCGAAGAAGGGATCGATGAAGGCTGTTTCGCTGTCGGGCAGCAGGATCATGTCGCCGCGTTCGATACGCGTGAATCCGGGGAGCGAGGACCCATCGACACCAACCCCCCACTTGAAGAGCTTCTGATCGAGATCTTCGGCCGGGATGGTGATGTGGTGCATTGTGCCGAGCATGTCGGTGAACTTCAGATCGACGTATTCGACATTGTTGTCTTTGACGAACTTGGCCAGTTTTTGCAGACTCATATATTACCCTTTCCCACGTTGTCTTCCTGATGGCGGCAGGCCGTGGCCGAGCCGCGATTAGGGATGCCAAATTGGACGGACAATATAAGCAAATGTCGATATTCTGGCCAATCTTTTCGGGGAAAACGGCAGTGCCGGTGTTGGCCGGGCTATCGGCTACTCAAGAGCGTTGCGGGCGCACTCGGCGACCGTTTCGGCAGCCTGCGAGAGCATGTCCGGCTCGTGTGCTGCGCTGACAAAACAGACTTCATAGGCCGAAGGCGGGAAGTAAATACCCTTCTCCAGCAGTGAAGCATGCAGGGTAGCATAGTGCTCGGTTCCCTTGCTGTCGATATGATCGGCTCGTCGCGGGGGTGGCGTCTGGAAGACAATCCAGAATATGGAGCCCACGGTGACAATACTGATCGGCAGGTCCTTGAGTTGTGTTCGGAGAGTGTTAACGAAGTCAGCAGTCATACTGTTAGCGCGCTCAATGGTGGTACCGTCGCTGAGCTTCTGTAGGGTCGCCCGCCCGGCGGCCATGGTGACCGGGTTGCCGGAGAGCGTACCGGCCTGGTAGACGGGACCATCGGGAGAGAGCTGATCCATGATCTTCGCCTTGCCGCCGAAAGCTCCGACTGGCATACCGCCACCTATGACTTTGCCGTAGCAGGCGAGGTCGGGGATAATATCGTAATGGCAGGCGGCTCCGGTGACGCCTATGCGGAAGCCGGTGATGACCTCATCGAGGATCAGGAGTACCCCGTGCTGGTCGCACAGCTCACGCAGGAGCTTCATGTACTCGGGACGCTGAATGAGAAGGCCGTTGTTGGCGGGGATGCCTTCGATACAGACAGCGGCCAGGTCGTGAGCGTGATCGTCGAAAAGCTGTTTGAGGGCGGACTCATCGTCGAGGGGAAGCAGCACCGTCTGGGTGGTGACGGCCTCGGGGACTCCAGCCGAGGAGGGGTTGCCAAACGTCGCCAGACCGGAGCCCGCCGATACCAGCAGGTAGTCGAGGTGGCCGTGATAGCACCCCTCGAATTTGGCAATGAGATTACGTCCGGTGAAACCGCGCGCGAGGCGAATGGCGGACATTACTGCCTCGGTGCCGGAGGAAACGAAACGTACCTTTTCGATATGCGGTAATAGTTTCGTTACATGCTCGGCGAGTTCGCATTCGGGTTCGGTGGTGGTGCCGAAAGTCAGGCCGCGTTGGGCCTGGGTGGTGACGGCATTGACGACATCAGGATCAGAGTGGCCGAGCAGGAGAGGACCCCATGAGGCACCGAAGTCGAGGTAGCGATTGCCGTCGACGTCGGTCATGTAGGCACCGTTACCCGAGGCCATGATTCGCGGGATGCCACCGACCGCCTTGAAAGCGCGCACCGGGGAACTGACACCGCCGGGCATGACGTGCTGGGCTCTGGCTACGATCTTGCGGGATTTGTCGGTCGGCTGTGGCATAACGGGATCACTTCCTCTGGTTTACTTGTTGTCGGTTAGTTGGGCGTAGACCTGTTCGACGATCTGCTCTGCGTTGGTACCCTCGGCACGGGCGGAGCGGATCTCTTTCCATCGGCCGGCTTCGGGGCCGGGCACGCCGAGGCGGGCATGGAGTGAAAGTTGCTCGCATTCTATGTGAGAAACGACTCCCAGAGGCAGGCTGCATCCGGCATCGAACTTAGCCAGCAGCCCACGTTCCAGTTTGGCCTCGGTTTCAGCGGCAGGGTCGTTGAGAATACGGGCAGCGGCGATACTTCGTTCGTCATCGGCACGCGTTTCCAGCCCGAGTATGCCCTGGGC
>WJKG01000332.1 GCA_014729205.1 candidate division GN15 bacterium
AGTCTACACGGTGCCGGAGAAGATCGACGAGCAGATTGCCAAATTGAAGCTCAAATCGATGAATGTGAGTATCGATCGCCTGACGAAAGAGCAGAAGGAATACCTGGCCAGTTGGACGATTGGCACCTGATTGTACGGTCACCATATGGCTATCAGGAGCGGACAGTGTGAGTGCTGTCCGCTTTCTTTATGCTCTGTCGAGATATGTCACGTGGCTAGAGCAGGTTCGTTAACTGCTTCAGCAGAAGCAAAGCGCCGATTAGTAGCACCATTCCCCCGATGGAGACAAAAGAGCCGTACTTGGCCAACTCGCGGGTAGTAATAGCGCGGGTGGCGAATGCGATGGCGTTCGGTGGTGTGGAGATGGGCAAACTCATCGCCAGTGAGCAGGCAATTGCGACCGCCAGGGCTCCCACCTTCGGCGAAATGACCCCCAGAGCCACGACGATGGGAATCAGCAGGTTGGCTGCGGACGTGTTGCTCATGAAATTCGAGATGGCAATGCCAAAAACCGCCATCGTGATAAGCAAAGCTACCGGTGACAGGCCTGCGGAAGTCACCATGCCAACCAGCACCTGAGAAAGGCCGGTCTGTTGCATGGCGACGCCGAGTGTCATACCGCCCGCGATCAGGATTAACACATGCCACTCCACTTTGCGCAGATCGTCGCGGTCAATGATACCGAACACAGTGAAGGCAAAGATGGGCAGCAGGGCAACCACCGCCGAGGGGATCTTGTGCAGTGGTCCCGTCAGCCATAACAGGACTGTGGCGATGAAAGTCACTAGCACGATGAGAAGATCCCAGGTCAGCTTCTGTTCGCCCGGAAAGAGAATCTCGAATTCCTCCTCACGCGGTTTAAACACCTTAAGTAGCAGCACCCAGAGGAAGAACAGCAGGACTATCACCACCGGTACGCCTATCAACATCCACTGAAAGAAGGAAATGGGCGTTCCCAGATTACCAAGGACACTGGCCGCAACGGCATTGGGCGGAGTCCCAATGATAGTGCCGATCCCGCCGATGTTGGCGGCAAAAGGAACACTGAGCACGAGTGCCTTTTTGAACGGATCACGCCCCTCGAATCGACCGAACAGCGGAGTGAGAATGGCGACCATCATGGCGGTGGTGGCGGTGTTGGACATGAACATTGAGAACAGCGCGGTGATGAGGATAACGCCGAGCAGCACCATTTTGGGCCGGGTACCGAAGGGTTTGAGGAAGATCTTGGCCAGGCGCACATCAAAACCATGTTTGGCGGCACCAATGGCCAGTATGAAGCCGCCGAAGAACAGGACGAGCACGGGCGATGCGATAGGATTCAGGAAAACGCGATAACTGGTTTCGAGGCCTGAGCCCGTCAGTTCAAGCGGCCCTCCGGGAGCACCGAGCGCATAGATACTCAGCACAATGACGGCAATGGCGGTGGCAAACGGTGGAATGACCTCGGTAACCCAGAACCCGGCGGCCCCGACAAAGATCATCAGACTGATACGAGAGGCAGTGGTCAGTCCGGGCAGCGGCAGGAAATAGCTGCCAACGGCCAGACCCAGAATGATGATGATCTTGAAGGCAACTTTCCAATTGATGTGAAGGACGACATTACCCTTCTCATCGAATTCAATAGGCTCGGACATATACCCTTCTGCTTCTCAGTGCCAGACGTGGAGTATTCCCCTGCGCCAGCGCCCTGTTTGTGGATCGGACTCATCCATGTCACTCAGGGGATAGTATCGGTTCGTCAGGACCGTGTCAAGCGTAAGAGTCGGCCGACGCAGCGGTATTGGGCTGTTAGATAGCATCCTGCAAAATACCATAGATTAACTTGACGATCTTCGCGGTTATCCTATTTTAGAGTTAGTACACCAAGTTCCAAGGAAAGGCAGCAGCCGGCAGCCCCCCGCCTGGCATTAACCGGCTTGCGAGCGGTTGGTAGTGTAGTCATCTTGTAATCGCTTCGTCTGGCCGGCGCCTCGTGTATGGTTGTCTCTGTGATCCTCATGGCAATTTCGTATTGATGCACAAAACGACAAGGATCCCCCTCATGGTAAACAGCTCAATTTTTAGAGCCCGCGGCTCACTGTTTGCGTTAGCAGCTTTGCTGGTGCTTGTTCTGGGCACTACAGCATCGGCGGCCGATGTATCAGTCAGCTATTCGTTTGAACGACCTCTCATCATCGATCAGGAACTCGACGGCATCACGTATGACCGAGTCATGATTCCCAATGCCCCCAATGGGGGCGTAGTGGGTCATCCGGACCTCCCACAGGCCGGAGCGACCATCCTTATCCCCTATGGTGAGGAGGTAACATCCGTCTCGGTCACAACCGACGGCAGTGTAGCGCTGGGAGATGGGTATTCCATCGCCCCGGTTGTCCAACCTGTACCGTTCTCGCTTGCAGATGAGCAGGCGCCGCCGGTGGCAAAGGATCCGGCTGTCTATGGTCAGCAGTCCGTCTACCCCAGGACCTTACAGGAGACAATCGGTACGCAGACGGTGCGCGGTTACCGAATGGTGACAGTGAAGCTACACCCGGTGCAGTATAACCCATCAAACGGGCAGCTGGTTTACCATCCTCG
>WJKG01000333.1 GCA_014729205.1 candidate division GN15 bacterium
CAGCCGATTGTGTGGTTGTGGCAACCGTTGATACCGATGGCGTTGGTCATCTCTTCGACGCTCAAACCCAGCAGCTTGCCAGCCACTATGGGGCTGACGAACTGAGTCAGGGTCGCGTGGTGCCACTTGCGTTCGCGTACACCCGGTACGGCGAACTCGCACAAACGCTGCTCGAACTCGTAGGCCAGGACGATGGCCACGATGACGTCCTTCATGCTCAGGTTCTGGCGCTCGCCCATACTCAGGGCTGCGGGGATAATGTCCGAGGGATGCGACGGGTCTTCTTTCCAGTAGATGTCGTTGAAATCCAGCGCGCGGATCATCAGTGAATTGACCAGCGAGGTGCTCACGGCGGGGAGCTTGTCGCCGAATACGAGCACTGTGGATTCCTCTTTGCCACCCATGTCCGCGTAGATGTCGCGGATTGCTCGCACATCTTTCGTGTGGTAGCCACCATAGGCACAACCGATTGAATCATACAGGAAACGTTTTACTTCGGTGACGACATTGTCCGGCAGATCCTCATACTTAAGGCCGACCGCGAATTCTGCCATCTGGCGGGAGAGAGTCTTGTCTTGTGTCATGTTTGGTTCCGTATCGTTATCTGTTCATGTCTTGCATTCAATCTGATCAACGGTGACTGTATGCGAAAGGTCCGGGAAATGGCCTCGTGAGCTACAGTCGTGCCTTGACCCAGTTCTGCAGGCCGTCCTCCACAATCAACTCCTGCGCGGCGGTGCCGACCGGGCTGATGTGGTAGCTCTTGCTCTGCACCATGAGCTTGGCCTCGCGGAAATCGATCGTCGCTTCCAGCTCGGTGCGGATCGTGAGCTCTTCGTTGCCGAACTGTTTACTCAGGTCCTTGACCAGGTCCGGGCACTCGATCACCAGGAAACCATTGTTAATGGCGTTCCGCTTGTACGTCTGCGAGAACGAACCGGCAATCACCATGGCCAGACCACGATGCTTAAAGGCGGTGGCGGCCTGTTCGCGCGAGGAGCCGGTACCGAAATTGAACCCGCCGACGACAATATCGCCCTTGTGGACAATCTTGCCAAACTGCGGATCGTAGTTCTCCATGACGACTTCGGCCTGTTGTTCTGGTGTGAAATCGTCAATGTAGGTGTACTTGCCGGGATAGATCCCATCGGTGTTAAGGTTGTCCTGATGACACCAGACCAGCGTACCGGTGATAGTCTCGGGGAAGCCATCTATGGTCTTCACCATCGGCTTGTCCCCGGTGGGCTTGGCGGTGATGCGTATATCTGCCTTGGTATCGACGACCTCGATTTCGGACGGCAATTCGAAGTGTCCGGCGACGGCCGAGGCGGCGACGACAGCCGGACTGGCGAGATACGCCTCGGCGTCGCGGGAGCCCATTCGCCCTTTGAAGTTGCGATTGGTGGCAGAGATACCGACCTCACCATCCTGCAACAATCCCTTGCCCAGGCCAATACATGGCCCACAGCCGGGCGGCAGAACGATAGCGCCGGCATCGACCAGGGCCTGCCAGTCACCACGGTTTTCGCTTTCGTCCTGCACCTCTTTGGACGCGGCAGCGATGTAGAACTCTACTCCCTCGGCGACCTTTTTACCCTTGACGACCTTGGCGGCGGCAGCCAGATCATCGACGCGGCTGTTCACACACGAGACCAGATAGGCCTTATTGACCCTGCGGCCTTCCTTGCGCATCTCCTCCACAGTGGTCATCACTTTGACATGATTCGGCCCGGAGACATAGGGGCTGACAGTAGACAAATCGAGAGTCAGCTCCTTGGCATAGAAAGCGTCGGTATCAGCTTTGGGCGGGCTTGCCGCCAGTTCATCGATGCGCTTGGCGTTCAGGCGAGGGTGCGACCCGTCACCATCGGCGTCGGAGGGTACCCCTTCCAATCCGCGCTTGGCGATGAAAGCCGCACGATTCTTGAGCCAGGTAAGGGTGACCTCGTCGACCGGGAATAGTCCTACCAGGGCGCCCCATTCGGTGGTCATGTTGGCGATAGTCAGGCGATCATCAACCGAGAGTCCGGCCACGCCCTCACCGACGAACTCGACGGCATGGTTAAGGACTTCGTCGTTGTTGAACACGCCGCACAGCGTGACAATCACGTCTTTGCCAGTGACACCGGGGCGCAGTTTACCGACCAGTTCTACTCTTGCGACGGGCGGTACCTGCCACCATGTGCGGCCGGTGGCCCAGATAGCGGCCGCGTCAGTGCGTACCACCGGCGTGCCCAGGCAGCCGAGGCCACCGTACATATTGGAGTGGCTGTCGCTGGCCACGACCATAGTACCCGGGAAGGCGTAGCCTTCCTCGCACATGATCTGGTGACCGATGCCGCGACCGGCGGGATAGAAATCAATCCCCTGATCCGCGGCGAACTGCTTGATCTTGGCGTACTTAGCCAGGTTCTCATCGCTGGTGTCCTGGACGTTGTGGTCCAGTGTGAAGACAACCTGGCGAGGATTGGCAACCTTGGCGGCACCGATCGACTGGAATTTCGGTATTACGGCCCCCGAGTTGTCGTGGGTCATAACATGGGCCGGTGCAATCGAGACGAAGTCGCCCGACTTTACCTTCTGTCCCGGCTCCAGCCCCAGGGCGAAATGTTGAACGATCTTCTCAACCAAATTTTGAGACATAGTGATAACTCCCATGACAAAACGGGTCACACGACCTGGCTTGTTTGGCCTGCGAGTGTGACCCGGCCTGTCTTACTTGACCAGTTCGAAATCTATGAAGTCGGCATGGTGGAAGACGATGCTTTCCGGGAGTCGTTTCTCGCCGGCGCCTTCCTTGGAATGGGTGGCAATGATATGCATGATCTCGGAGGGCACATCGTGCTTGAACGCCAGGCCCACACCGGAGAACGGGTGACGAATGTGTTTGCCGTAATCGGACTTCTGCGGCTTGCCGTCGATAATCTCGAACTCCATCAGCTTGCCGACATCGGCCAACAGAGCGCCTGCAATCAAATAGTCACGGTTGATGGGTGTCTTGCGTTCGGCGTGGATGTCATTGAGTACCTCATCGCAGGCGATGCACATTTTGCAGACTGCGCGTACGTGATCGATAAATGTGATCGTGACGTTTTCGGCCAGCAGCGTGAAGGGGATATTGCGCAGGAGTTCTTCGGTCCAGCCGCGGAACTCGATAGCCTCTTCCCAGCAGGCGATCACTTTATTCTTGAGTGTCTCGTCTTTGATCTGCTCAACTTCGGGCAATAGCTTGACAACCAGATTGCTCATAGTGGGCATTCCTCTTATTCGGGGCGGTTTGCGTAATTGGCTTGCATGATTGCGCAGTATAATATGCAGCGAAAATCGGCGCCACCGAATTCGGGACGCTTGGCGGCTGCTGGTGCGGTCTCAGCGGGTACTGGGCTGCTCGTCGAGTTCGAAACGAGTGGTGTCGGCACTGTCGGCGGGAAGGGGGCGACCGAGAGAATCGAGCCTCAGCGAATCCTGCAGGAAATACTGCTGTTCTTCCAGAGGCAGCAGTTCGATGGGGATCATAACGATCGACTGCATTTCGCCATCGCGCATAATCTGCAATGTCGCGCCGCCATTGATGTCAAAGCCTTCCAGGATGGCTTCCACGACATCTTTGGGCGTCCGCACCAACATACCGTCGACGCGGCGGATCTCATCCCCCTCGCGCAGTCCGGTGGCATATGCCAGGCGGTAGACATCTATCTTGTCGATCTGTGGGAAGCCCTGATCGGAGACGGTCATAGCCATGCCCAGGGTACCTTTTATCGGCAGTTCTTCCACATACAGGCGGCCCCGGTCCTCATCGGGTTGACGGGGGCGTCGCGGCGGACGGGTGTTGGCAACCAATTCTGAGCCATACGGTTCAGAGAGTACCCAGTCGGCCAGCGTTTGCTGGGGCGTGAGAATCCACTCGTCGATAAAGTACTCTTGCAGTATCTCCCAGCCGGGGAACTTGTTTTGCCACCAGGCGGACTGCCAGGCATCGGTAGTGGAATCGATCCCGATGATATTGTAGCAAGTGTTAATGGCCAGGAGCATTGCAAGATTGTCGTACCGGTAGGCCCCGGGTTGCATCAGCGGATGGTACGCAATGGGCAGATAGACATCCCGCTCTGGCTGGTCGGCCTGGGGCAGCATACGAC
>WJKG01000334.1 GCA_014729205.1 candidate division GN15 bacterium
GCCTCAACCTTGGCCATGACCTGATCGGCCAACTCGCCGTACTTACCGGTAAGTCTCAGCGGTGAAGACTCCAGCGCCATTTTGATGAACTGGTACTCCTCCTGACCAAAGTTCAGCGGCGGCAGAAAACAGTCCGATGCCAGCTTGTAGCCACGGTCATAGTAAATCGGGATATTGGCCTGAGACAGCGCCAGAATATCCCGGTAGATCGACCTTTCAGTCACCCCGCACTCCTCGGCCAGGGACGCGGCATTCAGATTTCGGCGCGACCTGAGCAGATTCAGGATGTACAGCAGACGGTCATATTTGGCCATGCCCATGAGTATTGCCTCCAGCCCGGAATATAGTCAATCTCCGGCCGGTCGGCAATATGGGATCGGCACCATACTGTAGACTATCCTCTTGCCCTCGTCCTCACCGTCAGGATCGCCCCAAACAGTTAATGCGTTGTCGTTTACAATCTTACAAGCTCCTATCCCGCCGGCACTGCCTTTGCAATGCTCCAGAATGAAACGACAACGGAACACTCTTAACGACCTGGGGGAAGATATGGCTAAAAGGCGTGCCCGACGGCGCCCAAACGAGCAGAGCAACTTCTGGGAGTCGGTGGTATTCAAATGGGGTACCAAGCTCTTCTTGGGCGTCTTGATTGTAGTCGTGCTTCTGACGGTGGTCCAGTGTTCACTGGAATCGCCGGAGGCACCAAGCTGGGATACTCAGCTAACTGTCCCGCTGACAAACCACCAATACGGCATGGAAGAGATCCTGGAGCGAATCGCCCAGGATGGACTGTCAATGGATTCGGCTGGTGTAGTCAGCTACAGCATCACCAAGCAGCTCGATACGGTCTACATCGACTCGGCGGAGATGAGGACACCCGACTTGTCCTACTCGGTCGACAAGCAGCTCGATGATATCAATGTCGTCTTGGATCCGGTCGGTCCCGTTACCGTCACGGCAGTCGATGCCCTCAATCTGGGCACCGGCTATCCGGGCGATCAAACATCCGTAGACCCGGTCGGGTTCACCGTCAGTACCGAGATGCCGGAGATTGGCACCTGTGACTCGATGACAGTCGCCAGCGGTAGCGCTACTGCGATTGTTTACAACAATCTTGGCCTTGATCTGGATCAGGCGAACGTACGGATATTCGATCGCAACAAGCAGGATACGGTCGGCTGGGGCACTTTCACCGGCGGGATTGCTGCCGGCGCTACCGACTCAGCCAATATCCCGCTGGTCGGGCAGACGTTCACCAATGCTCTGGATTTGATCATTATCGCCCACACTCCGGGCGGTATCATGGATCAGGTTTCCACTCGCGACATCCGCTCCAGTATTGCCTTCGACACTCTGGGTGCCTCGATGGCGGTTGCTGCGGTTAATCCCGACACACTGGACTTCTCGCAGCAGGTGACCCTGGATGAGTCTGGAGTTATTGACACTGCCGTACTTACCTCTGGAACCCTGGCCATAACTCTGAACAACCAGACTGAAATGAGTGCCACGGTTGTGGTCGAGTTCCCGGATTTCACCGGTGCTTCCGGCCTATTGAAGGTGGAACGGGAGATCGCTGCTCAAAGCCAGACCGAGGTCAACCTGGAGCTTGCCGAGTACCAGTTGGTTCCGGCCGACGTGGTTGCGCCCCAACTGCTGGCCATCAACTGCTCGGCATACATGGCGGGCTCCGAAGGACAGCGGGTAACGGTGACTCCGGAGGATGGCTTCTCGGTGAGCGCCAATCTCACGTCGCTCGAGTTCGCGTCAGTAACTGGAACGTTCCAGAACAGCACAGCCACCTTTGACAATGTCCATGAGTCCATAGATCTGCCGACAGGTTTCGACCAGATCGAACTGACCTCGGCGACCCTGACTCTCGAAGTCGAGAACGGGATCGATCTGCCCGGATCGCTGGATATCAGCATGACCGGCAACAATCAGAAGCAGCTCTCCCTGGCCGGCGATATCGCCGCCCGAGGCAGCCAATTGATCTCATCCGTCAGCACCATCGTCAATACCGACGTTGCCGACTTCCTCTCACCGATACCGACCGAGTTCGATGTCACCGGCGCTGTGACGCTCGGTGGCGACGGTGTCCGGGGGACAGTCCGGGCCGGTGATTTCATTCTCGGCAAAGTCACCTTCGCCTCTCCCATGGAATTCGTCATGAACGAGGCAACAGTGTCCACTGATCCGGAACGTTCGGAGGTGGACCAGGGCGATATCGATATGATCACGGATCATGTCAATGAGCTCCGCCTCACCTATAATATTCGCAACGCCCTTCCGGTGGGAGCCAGTGTACGCCTCCTGGTCGATCCGGACTCTACTCACCTCACTGCGGATTCTGCAGATCTGGTTATCGATCTGGCGGAGGTGTCTGCCGGCACCACGACCGGTGGATTGGTTACCTCAGCCAGTGAGACAGGCGAGCGACAGGTCATCCTGAGCAACGCCGATGTCCGCATCCTCGAAAACCCCGAGCTCTTTGTAGCAACCGAACTGATGCTGGCGGCTTCCAATGGCACCGTGCGCGTCACCGGTGACAACTACATCGATGTGACTGCTCGGATCGAAGTTGACTACCGCTTTGACGGTGAATTCTAAGCCCTGGGGGATGAGACCATGACTTTGACCAATAGATATGAATCTGCGCGACTCACGCGACGCCGCCTGTGGCTGATCGCGGTCGCTCTGGGACTGCTGATGTTCTCGCTGGCAGTCACCAATTCTGCCCTCGCCAGCGCGATGGCCTCCGCGCGAGGCGTCGCCATGGGAGGCTCGATCAACAGCCTGGCAACGGGTATCGATGCCGCCCGCTGTAACCCGGCCTTGCTGGGCCTGGTGGCGCACCAGGAACGTGGCGTTGAACTGTTCGGCCTCGGCGCTGATATCCACAACAACGCCCTTACTTTGGATGACTACAACACCTACAACGGCGAATACCTGACCACCCAGGACAAGGATGACATCCTGGCCAAGGTTCCAACCGAGGGATTGGAAGCCGCTTTGAATGTCGACGCCTCTGCCCTGTCAATCGCTCTCGGTTCGGCCGTGATATCGGTCGAGGGTGTTGCCGACGCTGACTTGAATGTCAGCAAGGACATAATCGAGCTGATGTTCAACGGCAATACAATCGCGGACACCATCGATCTCGACGGTTCCTTCTCAGATGCCGTCGGCTACGTGTCCGTGGGGCTGTCCTACGGTCGACCCGTCTATACCCTCGGTACACGCCAGGTTTCAGTCGGGGCGACTGTCAAGTACATCCGGGGACTCGGTATTGAGCAGATGGTAGAACACACCGGTAACCTGTCTACCGAGGCCACCGGCTTCGCCGGCGCAGGCAGCTTCATCCTGCAGACCTCCACCGGAGGAAGCGGTTATGCTGTCGATCTGGGGGCAGCTATCAAGCTCAACCAGACCTACACGGCCGGAGTCAGCTTCAACAACTTTCTCAGCCACATCAGCTGGAGCAATGACTGCGAAGAACATGGATACATGTTCAGCTTCGATACGGCCACCGTTGACAACTGGGATGAGGACCAAATCGTCAGCGAGGACTACACCAGGGAACTCGACGGGTTCACCAGCAGCCTGCCCTCGAACATGAATATCGGCTTTGCGAAGACCAGCGGACGGCTTCTGTGGTCGGTCGCATATGAGCAGGGATTCCGTCGTGCGGCCGGGTCTTCCACAACACCGCGGCTGTCCGCAGGTGTGGAATGGTCCCTGCTGCCGATCCTGCCTCTGCGCACCGGCTTCTCGACCGGCGGCAACAACCAGACTGCCTTCTCGTTTGGCACGGGCGTGCATCTCGGCAGCCTGCACATAGATGTAGCCGCTATCTCTGGCGCATCGTTGTCACCGTCGTCGAGCAAGGGAGCCAATATTGCCCTCTCAACCGGACTTTACTTCTAAGGCGGTGATGATATGTCGAACGTTCACAAGAGACTATACCACAGCCGCCTGATCCGGTTCATTGTCGACACTTTTTTCTTCTGGATGGTCTGTCTGGTGGCGGCCGGCTATGGCATGCCACCCCATCCGGAACTGCTGGAACAGTCAGGCGCCGGGAAAGCCAACCCACCGTACTACATGCTCCATGTTGACGATGCGCGTAGTCGCGGTCTGGATGCTGGAGTGACACCATTTCAGACTGGCGTCCTTACGGCACCTCGAGCCGAACAGGCTGCGACGGGCGACGACTACCAGTTGCTGGCACTGCTGGTGGACTTCGCCGATCAGCCAGCCCAAGTCGAGAGTGGCTTCTTCGACTCCCTGATGTTCGATACGGCCGGCAGAACGGTGCGCACCTACTTCCAGGAGGTCTCCTTCGGTGCGATGAATCTCACCACGATCACACAGCCATCAGAGATCGGTTGGGTTCGCGCCATCAATCCATACTCGTACTATGTCAACGGACAAAACGGTATTGGCGACTACCCCAAGAACACTAAGCGGCTCGTCGAGGAACTCATCGCGGCAGTCGACCATCTGGTCGATTTCTCCCGCTACGACAACGATGGGGATGGTTTTGTCGACGGTCTGGTTGTCATCCATTCCGGACGCGGCGCCGAACGTACCGGCAGCAGCGATGATATCTGGTCTCACCAGTGGTACATCTCTCCGCAAACCCGGGACGGCGTGCAGATATCCAAGTACAGTATCCAGCCGGAGTATATCAACTACCCCGGTGATGGGACAATTGGCGTTTACTGCCATGAACTCGGGCATTTGCTGCTCGGTCTGCCTGACCTGTATGATACCGACTACACCTCTCGCGGTGTTGGCGAATGGTGCCTGATGTCATTCGGTGCCTGGACAGGCCCACTGGACAAGGGGGAATGCCCGGCACACCTCAACGCCTGGTGTAAGGCCAGGGCGGGCTTCATCGTCCCTGCGGCGGTGGATACATCCCAGACACAGCTTCACATCGCCCAGGCAGAAACCAGTCCAACCGCGCTCAAGCTGGGTATTGAAGGATCATCGGGACTCGAGTACTTTCTGGTCGAGAATCGTCAGCGTACGGGGTTTGATCAATATCTGCCGGGCGACGGGCTGCTGATCTGGCACATAGACGAGGCCAAGTCGGCCAACACCCAGGAGTGGCGGCCGGGCAACGATCCCGTCTTCCATGCCCTGTGTGCCCTGGAAC
>WJKG01000335.1 GCA_014729205.1 candidate division GN15 bacterium
TAACTGTTGTCGTCCAATTGTTATACCCGTTGTATCCGGCTGTCTTCAACATTAATCGGCCGCGGCCGCTCTTTTGCTAACTCTCAATCATCCGTCCGATATAGGGAAGATTGCGATAGCGCTGCGTATTGTCCAGCCCGTACCCGATAACGAACTCGTTGCCCAGGGTAAACGCGCGATACTTGACTTCAAGCTCCACGCGATGGCTGGTCGGTTTATCAATGAGTGTAACAACCTCCACCGAGGCCGGTTCCTCCTTGGCCACTCGGTTGGTTATGGTCCGAACCGTGCGCCCGGAATCGACTACGCCCTCGACAATCAGCACCGGCCGGTCTTTGAGAGGAATCGGGGAGGCTCCGCCGATCAGCAGATTATCCTCCTGATGCTTGCCGCGACGGTACGACGC
This sequence comes from candidate division GN15 bacterium, assembly GCA_014729205.1. GTDB lineage: Bacteria > Zixibacteria > MSB-5A5 > GN15 > FEB-12 > WJKG01. The sequence continues at coordinate 407 of WJKG01000335.1, forward strand.
CGCCGAGACGAATTCTATCTCCATGGGCAAATCTATGGTTCGCATCAGATCGGCCAGGAATACAAGGCATCCCTTCAGCACACCCAGCAGAACCGGAAACTGGCCGGCATAGTCCCGGGTGATCTGTCGTCCCAGCGCCTGTACTTCCTCGGCAATTCTCTTCCTGTTGATGAGAATCTCAAAGGGCCTTGCTGTCAGTGTCTCGTCGTCTGGCATATTCAACCGTGAGCACCTCTTCCGTGTGTTTATCGATTCTGGCCCGGTCGGCGATTTCCAAACCCACCAGCCAGATTATGCCTTTATTGTCGCAGACCACGGGGATCTCGTCACGATAGACCCGCGGTATCTTCTTATCGATAAGGTAATCCGACACCTTTTTGGTTCCGCTCATTCCCAAAGGAGTGAACCGGTCACCGGAACGAATACTACGGACGATCAGCGGCAAGTTAATCTTGTCGCGGTCGACCTTGATACTCTTCGGGGCTTTACGCTTGGGCAAACGCGAGGGTTTCTTTTTTATCCGGGCCTTGAATTCCAGCGGAGGCCATTCGAGACGACAGGGCTTTCCGGGACGCAACTGCTCCATGTAGTCCGGCTCACGTTCGCGATAAAACACTATCTTGCCGTTGGCTTTGGTAACCTGCAGCCTTCCCGGCAGGGTCATGCTCTTCCCGCGCCCGCCGGTCCAATTGTCCAGGCGCTCGGTAGTTAGACGATCAAGGACGATGACCTCGCCGCTGGCCACATATACAGACTGCCGCAGGAGCCGCCGCCGCAGCCAGAGATCATAGCTGCGAAGGTTTTTCAGCTCCAGCTCGAGCTTGCCTCCCAGCGAACGGCTGGTATCCTTTTGCACAGTCCGGGCAACTACTTCGCTCAGATAACGCTCTTCTTCGGCCAGCGTTTCAGCCATGCCGAGGATAGCCCGGTCGACCCGGGGATTGACTTTCCCGCGTAGCTGCGGGAGGATCTTGTTGCGAATGAAGTTACGATTGTATTCGCTCTGACGGTTGGACACATCCGTGCAGTATTCATGGCCGCCCGATTTGAGCCATTGCAGGATCTCATCCTTGGTGCAATCAAACATGGGACGCACGATATTGTCCCGCCAAATTGGCATACCGGTAAGACCGGTCCGTCCGGTACCTCGAAAAAGGCTCAGCAGGATAGTCTCCACCCGATCGTCGATATGATGGGCAATTGCGATTCGATCAAAGCCCTCCTTTTTGGCTATCGCCTCGAAGACACCGTAGCGGAATTCACGTCCGGTTTCCTCGATTCCCTGGCTGCGTTCCTCGGCTAGTTGTTTGATCTTCTCGCGCACTATTTGCAGTTCGACACTGAGTTCGCGGCAGAGGTCCTCGCAAAAGGCCTCCTCTTTGCGAGCGGCTTTCGGCCGCAGGCCGTGATTGATATAGACCGCGCCCAGGCGCAGCCGCAATGATTTGCGTAATCCGCAGAGGATTCGCAAAAGGGCGACCGAATCCGGCCCGCCGGAGAGACCGACCAGCACCGCCTGACCGCGGCTGATCAGCTTGTGCTCGGAAATGGTCTTGCGCACCTTAGCTTGCATCGATCTCCAAAATAGGCCGACCGGCGGGGAAGTCGAGCAAAAAATCCCATAGGGCCGGATTCAATCCGGCTTAAGCGGATTGCGGGGGCAACTGTGGATTCCTTGACCGTGTCTGCCCGGTTTGTCAGAACCGGTACGGTTGTCGGCCGGACGGCCTCCTGGCGCCAATCAGGGCTTGCTGCAGCGTCTGCGCGGTTGCGTGCGGCCCGGGCCGGGGACCAGTCTGCGGGCGCCCTCTGGTCGAGCTCCGGACTACTCCAGAAGACCAGAGATTAGCTGTGAGGAAGATGTGTTAGCGGTTGCTGAGGTTTCGAAGAGGGGCTCCTCGGCGGCCCTCTATAGAACTCCTGCGCATGTGAATTGATTCACAGTCTCGTGGTGTATCGTGGCTAATCATAAGCACTAGCTGCAGCAGCCGCTGTGGTTTCTTTGAGACTGCGCCGAGAAGCGCGGTTTGTGAATATTGTCACAATATGACTGTCTACCGCATATGTGTGTCCGCAGCTCCTTCTGCCCTCTTGCCGGTCACCGTTTCGGTGTAGGTCTTTGCTTATTCGGGTTGGTTGGGGGTTGGCGCGGTGATGTGTCGGCCGGCCGGCCGGGTATTGTCGGAGGTCGCCCGGCGAGGCGGGTTGGCCGAGTCGTGTGGAGACGTCCCGGGCAGCGATTGGGACCGGCGCGGGCTAAACATCTGAGTCTGAGATTGTGAATTTGGTCACAATCCGGCCACTCCCGGCCGGGCCGCCCGCGGGGGTCGTCGGAGGGCTCTGCCGGTCTTTGTCTGGCTCATCGGAGGGAGGCTGGAGCCATCTCCTAAGGCGGTGTATCAAGGGAGCCGGCGGGCTGATCCGGTTGATTCCCAGGCCGGGCCGTCAAGTTCATCAGAGAGGCCTTCGCGGAAGCTGTCCGGTCGCTGTTTTGGTTTCCTTTTGGAGAGGCCGGCGGTGTTCTTGGGGGCTTGAGGCCGTGGTCTTCGTTGGGGTTGGTTTTTGGTCCTTTTGTTATTACACGGTATCGGATTTGGGTTTTTTTGCCAAAAGGTCTTGACAATTGGGTTATTTTGGGTAGATTGTTGGCGTCTAGGGAAACAGATGTGTTGTCAAGCGCTGCTGTTTTGAACCTGTTGCACCTTATGTAACGCATAGCGTTACGGGATTCTCAGCCTGCTAAAGTAGCTTTTTCAGAAGATTAAGAAGCTTTGATGGATAAGTTTGATCTGTCGGGCTTTTTCAGTCTCTTGTAACTTCCTTATAACTTCTATCTTCGGTCTTGCGGCATAGCAAGGATCGGCTCTTTTTATTCTTTGGGGGTTGTTTCCTTAAGAGTCTGCAAGCTGAGGATACACCGGCTCCGATAGCCGTCCCTGCCCTGCGCGGGGTAAATATCGGAACCTGAGGTAATTGGCCCTTTTGCATCTGGGTCGATTATTACCTGTAACTTGAATGAGACTTATAAAGGAGCATTATAATGATGCAAAGAAGCATATATTCTTTGTTGCTGACCTCCTTTATACTGGTATTTGCACTTTCGTCTGCGTCCGCGCAGCAGGTTACATTCGGCAGCCAGACGGTCCTTCGGGGTCAGTCCGGGACGCTGAATATAACGGTCGACAGTCCGGATCCGGTAGGCGGGTTCGAGTTGTTGTTTGAGGTTGCCACGTCCAGCGGCGATGCCTTTTTGAGCTCGATGAGCGTTGATTGGGATCCTGCATTTGACGTACTTCAGCACCGTTATATAGACCTTTCTGACGTGGATAACGCTTCTCCGGACGTTGTTCGGATGGCGGCTTTTGTGGCTGATGACACCGACGGCACCTTAGCGGCCGGTCAGACAGTTGTGGCTCAGTTGGACTTCACGGCCAACGCCAGCTGTGGCGGTACGGTGGATGTCAACGGCATCACCATGGAAGTAGGCAATACCTGTGACAATACCAGTTGTGCCACGACGGCCATGACCCAGTTTATCGGGGTTGATGGTCTGGTGAAGACCCCGGCGGCTCTGGGCGGCACGATCGTAACGATCGAGAACGCTGCTCCGACGATCGATCCGATCGCCGACGAGCCGGCCCATCATTGGGGTACTCAGTTCACCACTACGGCGACGGCTGACGATGATGATCTTCAGTACGGATATGAGGTACTGGAGTTCAGCGTTGACGGTCCTGACGGGATGACGATCAATTCCGAGACGGGCTATATCAGTTGGACGCCGACGGCTCAGCAGATGCGCGATGCCTGCGAGTATTCGGCTGAGGTCACCGTAACCGACAGTTGTGGTGCGTCAGCAACGACCAGCTTCACCGTGTATCTGTGGAACGACGCGCCCGAGATCACCTGTCCGACGGAAGTCAATAACAACGTTTGGGGCTATGAGGTAACCGGATCGGTCAGTGCCGTTGATACGGTATCGGCTCCGGATCCGGGACCGGCTCCGCTGATGTATTACGTTGTCAGCTTCAACGGTCCGGGCACCATTGATCTTGAAGCGGGCACCGGCGAGTGGTCTTGGCAGACCGAGGAAGATCCGGCTTATCTGGGCGACTTCGAGCTTTGCATCGGGGTTACCGATGGTGCCGCGATCGGCTGCGGTGGCGAGACCAATCCGAACAATGCGGATACCTGCTGCGTGCAGATTCATGTCGTTTCGACAGCCGACATTGTGATCGAGAAGACCCACAACACTTACCAGAATCATGAAGAGACGGTCACCATCTGGACTCAGGACGGCCTGATGCCGATGGGTGGTTACGACTTCCTGATCTCCTACGACGCCAGCGCCCTGGCCCTGACCAGCGTGGAGCCGGGTGATCTGATTCTGGATTGCGGCTGGGAGTACTTCGAGTATCGTCAGGGCGCCAACGGCAATTGCGGCAGCGGCTGTCCTTCGGGCATGCTGCGGATCGTGGCGATTGCCGAGATCAATAACGGCATGAACCATCCGGACTGCTTTGGTCCGACCGATATGGATCCGCTGTCGCTGGCTTACATGAAGTTCCTGGTCACCGACGACCGGACCTTCGAGTGCCAGTATGTGCCGATCAGCTTCTTCTGGCTGGATTGCGGCGACAACGCTATTTCGAGCGTGAGCGGTGATACGCTGTTTATTGATCGGGCCATCTACACCTACGACACGACCATGACCAATCTGGTCTGGCACGAGGAAGACGATGTCATGTTCCCCGAGAGCGATCGTATTCCCAACGTAGGTGCCCCGGATGATCCCTGTCTGGTAAACGAGCCGGGTAAGCCGCTGCCGCTGCGTGTTCTGGACTTCTGGAACGGCGGTATCGACATTATCTGTGCCGATTCGATCGATGCCCGTGGTGATATCAACCTGAACGGTCAGGCCAACGAAATCGCCGACGCGGTGTTGTTCAGCAACTACTTTGTGTACGGTTTGGGTGTCTTCACGGTGAACACGGAAGGCCAGATTGCGGCTTCGGACGTCAACGCCGACGGCTTGACTCTGAGCGTGGCCGATTTGGTTTACCAGATTCGTGTCATCGTTGGCGACGCGGTACCGTACGCCAAGCTCTCCAGTCCGCTGGACGTCGACTACACTGTCAACGACGGTGTGATGACGGTTTTGAATGCCGATCTGGGCGGCGCTCTGGTGACGGTTGCCGGCAACGTGGTTCCGGAACTGCGGGCCGACAACATGGAGATCAAGTACAACTTTGACGGTGAAAACACTCGGATACTGATCTGGTCGCCGCAGGGCGAGAGCTTTGACGGCGAGTTCCTGGCGGTCGACGGTGAAATCCTCGACGTCGAGCTGGCCACAGCCGACGGCCGGGTCGCCAAGGGCACCGATGTTCCCATGAACTTCGAGCTGGCCCAGAACTATCCGAACCCGTTCAACCCGACTACGACCATCAGCTTCACCCTTCCCTCCCCCTCCGACTACACGCTGACCGTTTACAACGTCAACGGCCAGGTCGTCAAGCAGTTCGAGGGCAGTGCCAACACCGGAACCACTTCGGTTGTCTGGGACGCCAACGATCAGGCTTCCGGCATCTACTTCTACCGACTCTCCGCCGACTCCCGCACCACCACCAAGAAGATGGTCCTGCTGAAGTAATTGCCTGTCGATCTTCAGCTCACCTACCGAAGCCCCGGCTCCCCGCCGGGGCTTTCTTAATGGCGGGCAGCCTGAAGGGCAGGTCTCGCA
>WJKG01000033.1 GCA_014729205.1 candidate division GN15 bacterium
GGTATGCACTTCACGAGTTCTGGCATACCGGAAGTGTCCATCCTTCGCGGGGTTACCACTGACACCTTCCAGGTGCCATTGGGAGCCCTGACCGAACACATTGATGCCGAATTCTACGACGAAGACGAGAATGTCATCGCCCCGCCCACCGATGCCGACAAGGAACTCGGCTGGAGTATCGACAACGAGTCGGTGGTGGAAGTGTGGCAACATCCGGGCGAAGAAGGGTCCTATGAGTTTCACCTGCGCGGTCTGGCCGAGGGCAATACTCATATCGAGTTCTTCGTCGTTCACGCCGGCCACAACGACTACCGCTCGGGCAAGATCCCGGTGAGGGTGGCTCCCGACCCGACGGCCCACGATGAGCCAATCGGCTTCGTCTTATACGACGAGGATTCCGGCGATTCGCTGGCAACCTCGTTCCTCGTGGACAGTGCTCAGGCTGTGCAGGGGACTATCGCAATAACCAACGGCTCCACGACGGATCACCTTGAGGTGGAGTTCTTCGATTATAACGGTGTACGCTTTACTCCTCCGGTACCACCCCACGCCTTGCAGGTGATCTCTGGCAATAGTTCGATAGTTGCGGTTACCGGCCAGGAACCCGCCGAACCCTGGGCCTTTAAGCTGCAAGGAGTGTCGTCCGGAAGTACCACCGTCACCATCAACATTCTTCACAATGGTTCAGTGGGCAAGTCCTTCAAACCGATTCCGGTGACGGTCAACTGATGACACGACCTGCCATCGCGAGAACTGGTGCCATCCTGGCATGCGGCATAGTACTATGGCTTCTGTGGATAGGCGTCATAAACGCCGCCAGTACCACCGTACGCTTACTGCTACTTGATCAACAGGCACTGACACCGGTTGCTTCAGCAACCGTACAAGTCGGAGACGGAGGAAAGACCTTCGTCTCCGACTCCTCAGGCGCGGTCACAATACCTGTCGATGTAGGCGATCGGTTAGCTCTGCGTCTGTCTCATGTTGGCTACAAGAGTGTACGCATAGAACTGGACGTAAGTGACCGGTCATCGCCTCAGGTCGTCTATCTTGAGCCGCGAGCAGTGACGTTGTCCTCAATGGTTGTTGCGGATGAGGTCCAACGGAGTGACCGACTCGAAAGCGGCATTGCCCACCAATTGCGCGGCAAGCAACTCGACCGTCAACTCAAACAGACGCTTGCAGCCACACTTGCCGATGAGGCCGGTCTGGCCATGCGAGCCATGGGACCGGCGCCGGCCCGGCCGGTGCTGCGAGGTCTCGGGGCCGATCGGGTCATGATCACCGAGGATGGCGCGAAGGCAGTTGATCTGTCGGCGACCTCACCCGATCACGCCGTGACAGTAGAGCCGTTTACGGTCAATGAGATCGAGGTGCTGCGCGGCCCGCAGGTTCTGCAACACTCTTCAACTACTATTGGCGGCGTGGTTAATGTGGCTCGTGGCGAGATACCCAAGTACCTGCCGAGTCGAGTACAGGGGCAGGTAGGGGCATATGGTGAAACCGTGAGCGAAGGAGGTCTTGCCGCCGCTCAGCTCGAGGGGGGATGGGAGCTCATCTCTGTTCGAGGTGAGGTCTCGCGCAAAAGCACCGATGATATCCACAGCGCCCTGGGCCGTATTGAGAATACTGATTCGCGCTCGACCGATTTCGGCCTCGGAGCCGCTGCTGTGTTCGGCCGGTCGGGTATTGGTGCCGGGTTGCACATGTACGACCTGGAGTACGGCATCCCTGGTGGTTTCGTGGGGGCTCATCCGTTCGGAGTGAGAATCGACATGCTCAAACGTCGGCACGCCGTCAGGGCGTGGACCCATCCGAAAGGAAGCTGGATTGATTCAGTCCAGATGCAGTTCGCACGGACTTACTACCGACATAAGGAATTCGAGGCCGCCGGGTTGATTGGCTCGGAGTTCCGCATTGTCGATTATTTTGGGAGGCTGGATCTCAGGCATGGGGCCCTCGGACCGTTCACGTCGGGCGCCATTGGGGCCGATTTCGAGTACCGCGATTTCGATATTGGTGGATTCGTTTTTACCCCACCTTCTGTCTCGCGAAGCGCCGCTGTCTACATGCACCAGACAGGGAAGTGGGATGGGTGGCGTCTGGATGTAGCAGTTCGCGCGGACTTCCGCGACATTGAACCAAAAACCGAAGTCCCCGACGCAGACATCGGTCACATCCGTGCACGAGAGTTCGCTACCTGGTCGGCCTCCGCATCACTGTTTCGAAGCCTTATGGGTAGCTGGCGAGCAGGGGTGATGCTCAGTCGTTCTGCACGCCAACCGACAATCGAGGAGCTCTACTCTGAGGGACCGCACCTGGCAGCATACTCGTATGAGGTCGGTAATCCTGAACTGGAAGCGGAAACTGGCTGGGGGGCGGAATTGGTCTCTCATCTGGGAGCAGAGTCCATCCAGGCGACCGCCAGTGTATTTATCTACGATTTAGAGGATTACATAATCCCCCGCAATACCGGGGACACAAACTACCAGACATTTCTGCCGGTGTATGCTTCGCAGGGCGTACCAGCCGTGTTGACCGGATTTGAATTCCGGTCGGAAGTCGCGCTGGCCCGACAGTGGAAGGCGCACGCGAGCATTAGCTACACTAACGGCGAGATCACCGACTCAGATCAGCCGTTACCGATGATTCCCCCGCTGAAAGGGACAATCGACTTACAGTACAGTAGCGGTTGGTGGGTGATAGGTCAGGAGTGCGAATGGGCCGCAGATCAGACGCGAGTGGACCAGTTCGAGAAGCCAACAGCCGGTTATGCTCTCTTCAACACCCTGGTGCAATACCAGCGACCGTCAGGCCCACTCATCCATTCGGTCACGATGGCAGTGGACAATCTCCTTAACACCGAATACCGAAATCATCTATCGCGGATCAAATCCATCTTTCCGGAGGCCGGTCGCGGTGTGAGAGTCACCTATCGCCTGTACTTCTGACGTGGGGACTTACATCGGCCTCAGCGTGGAAAGGCCGCCATCGACACTGATCACCTGTCCGGTAATCCACGTAGCCGTGTCACTGAGTAGAAACTCGGCGGCACCTGCAATATCCTCGGCGGAACCTGTCCGGCCCAGCGGGTGCCGCTTGGCTGAAGCCTCCTTCTTTGTATCCGTGTCGAGTAATCGTTCCGCAAGGGGAGTATCTGTCAGTGAAGGCGCCACTACATTGACACGGATTCCCTGGCCGGACAACTCCGCCGCCAATGACACGGCGAATCCCTCGACGGCCGCCTTGGCCGCAGCTATGGAGCTATGGTAATTCATGCCCGCGCGAGTGGCGACAGTGCTGAACAGCACCACCGCTGCCTCGTTTGACTTACGCAATCCCGGCAGAAGTGCCTGAACAGTCCGCACAGCGCCTAGCAGATTGATATCCAGGTCGCGCTGGAAATCCTCAATCTTAAGGGCTCTAAACGGCTTGAGCGTAATCGTTCCCGGGCAGTACACAAGCCCGTCGACAGGTTCCTTTGCAAGCGGTTCCAATGGCGACAGATCCCCGGAAACCGCATCGGCCCGGATGACTTTCGCAGCTACTTGCTGCAACTCATCGCTTGGTTCGCGCGAAACTCCGATGACGTGATCACCCTTGTCACTCAAACGACGACACAGGGCCATGCCGATTCCGCCAGAGGCGCCAATAACTACTATCCGTTTGCCAGTCTCAGCCATTGCGTTTCTCTCCTGTCGTTGGTACTACCATCCTTGACTCCCGGGAATGCCCTTGAAGGGTCCGACAATGTTGCTGGTGATCCAGCCTCCGTAAAATTGACCCGGTTGCGGAGTGACGATCTCACCATTGACACGGCACTCGTCGACCCGGCAGGCATAGAAGCAAACGTGGTTGGCCAGAGCCGAGTATTCTACAGCGGGCTGCGGGTAATACCAGCAGGCCTGCAGCCAGGTTTGCCCGTTAATCCTGATGTCGTAGTAGCGGGCACGCCCCTTCCATTCGCACCAGGACTCACCCTGAGATGGATACAAATAGTCCGTGGCAACATGGGACATAGGGATATAATAGGTCGGCGGATGACTGGTCTCCAGAATCCTCAGGCCCTGCATCGTTTCGGCCACCTTCCGATCACCGCATATGACAGTAAGACGTGCCGGGGTTGTCTCCAGCCGTGGCGGCCGGGGGTAGTCCCATACAGACTCTTGTCCGGGACCAGGTCTCTCGGGTTGAGGGCGCATGTTCACTCCTTTCATGACCCTCTTCGGCATCTGCATAACAGCGCGTTTGTTCCGTAAGTTGCAATTATCTTGCTGGTCAGTGAGGCCTTAGTTATGTTAGTGGACAGTAGTCAATATGGGTCAGCAATGTCCAATACGAGGAGTCTATGAAAAGGATCGGCGTCTTCTTCGGCAGTACCTGCGGCAACACCGAAACGGTCATCAAACAAGCGGTCAGATTGCTCCGCAATGCGGGAGCTCAGGTCGATCTCTACGATATCGCCGATGCCACCGTCAGCCAGATGGACCCGTACACTAACCTCATCCTGGCGTCCTCCACGTGGGACAATGGAGAATTGCAGGGGGACTGGGTGGAGGTCTACGAACAGTTCTGTGAGTACGACTTCTCCGGCAAGACGATTGCCCTGTTAGCGCTCGGTGATCAGTACATTTACGATGCTTACTTTGTCGATGCCCTCGAGTGGCTGGCCACCCCCATCCGTCGAAACCACGGCAGACTGATCGGCTTCTGGCCGATCAAGGACTATCGCTTTCGTCGGTCTCGATCGGTGGAAGGCGACCATTTCCTGGGACTGGCAATCGATGTTGAAAACCAGAACAACCTCACCGAAAAGCGCCTCCGTCAGTGGACGGCACAGATCCTACCGCAGTTCGATGGGTAACGAGACCGCATGAAGGACTCCATCCGTCGTCGGCTCCAACAACGATTCTGGGAGCGATTTGCCCCGCTATATGACCCGTTCATGGCTGTGGTCGCCCGGTCGTATCCACGACTTGTCTCGCGCATGGTGGATCGCATTGAGAGCGACGCAGACATTCTCGAGGTGGCTGCCGGTACCGGGATCGTCAGCTTGAAGCTGGCACCGCACGTCGCCCGGGTAATGGGGACGGATCTCTCACCCAAAATGATAGCCAGGGCCAATCACAAACTGAAGCAACAACGTCGGAATGGTGTCGCATTTGCAGTTGCCGATGCATACCGGCTGGGGTGTGACGATGCCAGTTTTGATGCCACTGTATGTGTTAATGGACTCCACCTGATGCATGACCCCGCTCGCCCCCTGTCCGAGATGGCCAGAGTACTCAAGCCGGGTGGAGTGCTGTTGTGCGCAACCTATCTGCATGCCCAGTCGTTACGGGCGCGATTCTTCTCTCGCGTGATCAAGCTGGGAGGAGTGAAGGTAGCGAACGAATTCACCATAGGGTCCATGGGACAGCTCATTGCCGGCTCCGGCTTCGCACTCGAATCTCAGGAAGTGCTTTCCGATATCATGCCGCTGGGCTATATTGTCGCCGTGAAGCCAGACCGGCAGTAGGCCGTGTCCGCTCGAGTGAACTACGTCAGGGAGAGACCGATCATGAGAGTAATAACTACAATCGTTCTGTGTATCGTCCTAATCAGTTTGCTGACGGGCAGCGCTACCGCAGCCCTGGTGGCATTTGAAAACCACCGGCTAAGTGTTCGGATCGATGTCCCTACCCGAACCGCCTATGTCATTGACAACGGCCAGGCGAAACTCCAGAAGGGATGGAATGCCTTTCATATTGCGGCTTCGGCCGTTATTGACTCCCTTGCCATCGACGGCAAGCCTGTGCCCTTCTCTACGCTGCAGATTGACGAGTTGGCGGATCTTCCTGAGGGAGCACTTGAGAATCGAGCCCATATCGACACCTCAGGACAGGCGAAGTTGGTACTGTTCGAGTGGCCCCACGCGATGCCGGTGGGGTTCAGTATAGCATATTCGGCCGTCTTTGACGACGATGTCGAGAATACCCGTTTCTCACACGGTCAGGTAGCCCGGGAAGTGACAGGGACAATCGAATCTCGCGGTGCCTACCTGAGTCCCTCCGCATACTACTATCCCACCGGGAGCGAGGATCAAATGACAGTGGTGCTCACCGCCAATGTCCCCGGCGAGTGGGAGAGCATCTCCGACGGTAACCGCATCAGCAGCGAAGTCGAGGGACAGCGCAAGATACAACGCTGGAACAACCCCTACGCCTCCGACGGCTGCTTCTTCATGGCCGCCCCCTACCTGGTCCGCTCGCAGATGCTGGATTCAATCGAGGTGGCCTGCTACTTCTTCCCGGAAGACTCCGGGTTGATCGATCGCTATCTGACCGCATCGGTGGACTATATACAAATGTACTCGGAGTTGATTGGCCCGTACCCATACGAACGCTTCACGGTGGCGGAGAACTTCTTCCCGACAGGCTATGGCATGCCGGCCTGGACGCTGCTCGGGCAGCAGGTTGTCCGTTTGCCATTCATAGTGGGTACATCGCTGGGCCATGAGGTGCTCCACAACTGGTGGGGCAACAGTGTTTATGTCGACTACGACCGTGGTAACTGGTGCGAGGGACTTACCGTTTACGGAGCTGACTACCGCTACAAGTTGCTGTCATCACCGGAGGAAGCCACCGACTACCGCAAGAACGTACTGAAGGATTACGCCGGATATGTCTCTGAAGGCAAAGACTTCCCGCTTCGCGAATTCACCGCTCGAACCGAAGCCAGTTCACGAACCATCGGCTACGGTAAGGCGATGATGGTCTTCCACATGATTCATAACCGCATCGGCTCCGACGCCTTCTATAATGCCTGGCGCTATGTCTACGATACACACCGGGGTGAAAAAGTGTCCTGGGAAGAATGGATCTCGGCCTTCCAGCACACCTCCGGGCAGTCGTTGTCGATGGTGCTCCCCCAGTGGGTTGATCGCGCCGGCGCACCCATGATTGAACTCGGTCCCGTGAGCCCTGTCGACAGCGATACCGTGCACAGCCTGTCCTTTGAGCTGTTCCAGACTGCCGAACAGGCGTATGATCTGAAAGTACCCGTTCGAATCCATGGCCTGGACACGACAGTAGACACCTCGGTCAACCTCGCAACCTGGCGACAGGACTACTCATTGACATTCCCCTTCATTGTGGAGAGAATCGCGATAGATCCGGACTTCGATCTCTTTCGCAAGCTACTCAAGGAGGAAATGGAACCGGTACTCTCAGCAGTACTCGGGGCCGAACAGCAGGCTTTCGTGAGCTGGGAGACAGGAGCAATAGCCAGGGTTTACAGAGCCTTCGCCACCAATATGACCGGCGACAGCGTGACGCTGATCTCTGATAAGCAACTTCCACCAGCAGATGCTGGCACGTCGATAGTCCTGTTCAACCCGACCGGGGTGCCCCGCTATCTTGTTGAGCGAATGCGTGTGACTGCGGACTCAATCGACGTAATGGAAACCACCTATCCCCGCGATGGTCATACTTTCATCCTCAGTGTCCGCGGTTGGGAGGGGTTTGAACGGTGTCTGGTCGTACTGAGCAATGATCTGCAGTCACTTCCGAGGATAGGACAGTTGCTTCCACACTACGGCAAGTACTCGTACCTGGTTTTCAAGGGAGCGAAGAACGTCGGCAAGGGACAGTGGCCGGTGGGAGAGTCTCCCCTGAAGAAGTGGGTCTCGCAGGACTTTGAGTGATATGATGGGCTCATCAAGAGTCGATCCGCGATCGATCACAATGGAGGTGCTATGACACAATTCGACCAGGATGCCTTCAACCGATTCGTTGTCCAGAACAACGTCTACGGGTTCTTCCAGGAAGCTATCACTTTGAAGTCCGGGCGCCAGTCTCACTTCTATGCAAACTGGCGGACGGTGGTCGAGGATGTCTGGCTCACCGAGCGGTTGGTCCAGTTCGTGCTGGGGTTCGTCGCCGATAAGCGCATCCCGGTGGATACGTTCTATGGTGTCCCCGAGGGTGCCACCAAGCTCGGTGTTATCTGCCAGTATACGCATGCCCGTCAGCAACAGGGCTATGGTAAGGGTAGTCACGTCCTGGCAATGGGACGGGCCAAGCCCAAAGAGCACGGTGCGGCACGCGACCGTTTCTTCGTGGGCATGCCGGCGGGGAAGACGATCGTGCTCGAGGATGTCACCACCACCGGCGGTAGCGCCCTGAAGACGATTGAGTTCTTGAAGGAGTCCGGGATCGAGTTGTCGGCCATGATAAGCCTGACCAATCGCATGGAGATGCGCGACGATGGCCTGTCAGTGCAGCAGGCTGTTCAGAAGGCCGAGGTCCCGTTCTACAACATGAGCTCCGCCATTGAACTACTTCCGGTAGTCTATCAGAGTCTCCAGCCGGGCGAGGACATAGCCCGGGCTCTCGAACAGGAGTACCGTCAATACGGTGTAGCGCCGATCAGTCTCGTCTAATCGGCGCTTAACGTTCTCTATCTTGCCTGTCAGGATTTCTTGCGACGGGTTGTCTTCCGACGGGCCGGGCGCTTGGTCTTCTTCTTCGTGGCCGCCTCGGCCAACAGTTTTACGGCCTCTTCCATGGTCACCTTTGTCGGATCATCCCAACCGGACAGACTCGCATTCACCTTGCCATCGGTGACATATGGCCCGTATCGCCCCGTCATCACCTGGATCTCTGCCTCGGTCTCCGGGTGTTTGCCGAGTTCCTTGAGGACTTCCTTGGTGTTGCCACCGCCCTTGGCAAGCATTTCGAGCGCTTCCTCGAGCGTCACTTCGAAGGCCCTGTCCACGGAGGGCAACCGTCGGTAAGTCCTGGCGCGCTCTACATACGGTCCGTATGGACCCAGCCCGGCAGTGACCTTCTTCCCGGAATCGGGATCGGTACCCAGCTCCCGGGGCAATGACAGCAGCCGCAGGGCGTAGTCCAGATCGATTTCTTCGATCTTGCGGTTCTTAGGCAGGCTCACCCGTTTGGGCTTTTTCTTGTCTTCACCGGTTTCACCCAGCTGAACATAGGGACCGTATGGTCCCACCAGCGCATACACTTTCTTGCCGGTATCCGGGTCCGTGCCAAGCGGTTCGTCACCCTTCTTGCGCGCCTTGATAAGCTCCCTGGCCTTTGCCGGGTCCAGCTCATCGATCAACAAATCGACAGGAACCGTCGCCGTGTTGCCATCGCCGCCTTCACCACGCTGGACATAAACGAAGTTGCGGCCAATACGCACCGTGAGCGGCTCGCCCGTCTCGGGGTCTTCCCCCACATTGATAGCCGGATAATCGATCTGCGGTAGCTGCTCCTCGATGTCCTTTGTCAGGCCATGTTCCTCTTCTTGATCGCCAAAGTAGAACTGGCTCAGGAAGTCCTCCGGATCAACGCGACCCGAGGCGATCGCGTCCAGGTCCTCCTCCATTTGCGCCGTGAACTTGAGATCAATGTAGTGGCCAAAGTGGTTGCGAAGAAGGTTCACCACGGCCATACCAATGAAGGTCGGTACCAGGGCACCACCTTTCTTGTTCACGTATTCGCGCTGCTGGATCAGGGAAATCGTGGGGGCGTAGGTGGATGGGCGCCCGATACCCTCTTCCTCCAGCTTCTTCACCAGAGAGGCTTCCGTATACCGGGCCGGGGGAGAGGTGGTACGCTGAATCGATTCCAGCTTGTTCAGGCGGACACCCGCATCATTATCTTCCGCACCTGCTATCTTGTCGCCCTCGTTCATCTCCGGGAGAATCGTGTCTTTCTGGGCGCCACCGGCCACTTTGAGGTACCCGTCGAAACGAATCACTGATCCGGTGCAGCGGAAGATATGGTCCCGGCCATCTACTTTAGCGGTAATGTCGACGGTCGTCTTGTCCAGAATCGCATCCGCCATCTGGCTCGCAACCGCTCGCTCCCAGATGAGTGTGTACAGGCGAAGCTGGTCTTTGTCCAGATAACGAGCAACAGACTTGGGATCGCGCTTGATTTCGGTGGGGCGGATCGCCTCATGCGCTTCCTGAGCGGACTGGGATTTGGTGCGATAACGACGTTCCCCGGTATGGTACTTGTCGCCGAAGTTGTTGGTTATGTAGCTTTTGGCATCCGCCAGGGCCTTCTCGGAGATGACCGTGGAATCGGTACGCATGTAAGTGATCAGACCTTCGCGGTCATCGCCGCCCAGATCAATGCCTTCGTACAATTGCTGCGCTACCCGCATCGCCTTGCGTGGAGACATACCCAGCCGCGAGCCGGCCGCCTGCTGCATGGTCGAAGTAGTAAATGGTGGTGCCGGGCGCTGCCGGGTCTGTTTGCGCTCAACCTCGGTGACTTCCCAGGGGAGTGCCTTCTGCGCGTTGCCGATGAGTTCGGTGGCCTGCTTTTCGTCGAGTGCAACCACCCTCTTGGGCTGTTTGAGTTCGCCGGTATCGGGATCGAAGTCCTTGCCCACCGCGCAACGTCGTTCGCCAACCCGGAACAGCTTGGCTGTGAACTCATTACCCTTTGGGTCGGACAGCAGGGCCTCGATATCCCAATACTGCGCCTGGTTGAATGCCTGCCGTTCTTCCTCACGTTCGACAACGAGTCTCACCGCCACACTCTGTACCCGGCCGGCCGACAGTTTCGTGCGGACCCGCTTCCACAGCACCGGGGAAAGGGAGTACCCGTAGAGCCGGTCGAGAATCCGTCGGCTCTCCTGCGCTCGGACGAGCTGCATGTCTACATCGCGCGGATTAGCCAGAGCTTCCTCAATCGCCCCTTTCGTAATCTCATGAAACGTAATCCGCTTGACCGGGACTTTCGGCTCGAGAAGTTCCACCAGATGCCAGCTTATGGATTCACCCTCGCGGTCTTCATCCGTAGCCAGCAGTAACTCATCAGCTTTCTTCAGCTCCTTCTTGAGCTGAGTGATGTACTTCTTGGTCCCCCGAGGGATGATGTAAATAGGCGTAAAGCCATTGTCCACATCGACACCCATCCGGGCCCAACCCTTGTCGCGATATTCTTCCGGAATCTCGTTGGCGGAACCGGGCAGGTCGCGGACGTGACCATAGCTGGCCACTACTTTATAGTCAGAACCCAGAAAACGGCTGATGGTCTTGGCCTTAGCCGGGGATTCGACAACAATCAGTTTCAATTAGCGCCTCCTTACAGGGATCGCTCGCAAGGTGAGTTCTATAACGGCCCCGCGATCAGTGTAGTCTCCGAGTCTTTCCATAGCTGTCCACGGGCCTTTCCTACGGCATGACAATCCCGTTACGTGTACCGGTAACACAATCGCCGCATATTGTGTTTCGACTGATATGGCTGGCACAAGGCCTACAATCTGAACGAAAAATCACCGGCGGCGCAAGCACTTTTTCCAGTGAATGCGCGCTCAATGAGGTCAGAAGACCAGCTTGTGACTATGAAAGGCTTTAGACAACAGTGGGTTAACTAAGGTCAAATGTGACTATTACAGGAGCGTGATCCGATGGTTGCTTTCCCTTGCGCTCGTCCCGATCAACCCGCGCCTCGCTTGCCAGTTGGGCCATCGGCTCGGTGGCAAGAATGTGATCTATGCGCAAGCCATCCCCTTTCGGAAACGCCAATTGGCGATAATCCCACCAGGAGTAGATGCCGCCATCCGGATTGAGCTTGCCGAACACATCTATCAATCCCCAGTCCATAAGATCCTTCAAGGCTGCCCTGGCGGCTTCAGCAAACAGAACAGTGTCGGCCCACCTCTTTGGATTGGCTACATCGCTATCGGCAATGGCGACATTGGAATCGCCGCAAACAAGTAGCTTGTCTCCGGGATCGTGATGATCAGCGAGGTACTGCTTCAAACGCCTGATCCAGCCCAACTTGAACTCCCATTTATCAGAACCGATAGACCCGCCATTAGGGAAATAGGCGCTGTAGACCCGGACACCATCAACTGTTACCCCCAACAGGCGCGCTTGGTCATCCCAGTCACTATCATCCATGCCACATGAGATCTCACGAGGCTCAGACTTAGACAGTACGGCTACCCCGTTGTAAGTCTTCTGCCCGTTAATGGCGAAGTGGTAACCGGCGGCCTCAATCGCCTCCGAGGGAAACCTATCCTCGGACGCCTTAAGCTCCTGCAGACAGACAATATCCGCATCCTCGCGCTCGAGGAAGGCCAGGAGCCGATCGAGACGGGTACGGACAGAGTTGACGTTCCAAGTAACGACCTTCAAAGCAACCTCCTGTGTCGTTCCGGTCATTGATACAATCCAGCCTGCTTCAAAACAAGCGGTTGCTTCGCGCCGGGTCCAGATTATATGGTCCCGATCCCATACTGCGCAGATCTCCAGTTCGAGGATACGTGAAGCCCGGCTTATTTAAGTCATATGCGCATAAGAAGTTACGAGACGATTCCAGAGTCCGGTTTCTCCGGCATCCAGCTTGCAATTCTCCAGAATGAAACACCTGTGGTATGCCCCCGAGGGGGAAACAAGGAGGAGCTATGTCTCTGGAGGACAAGAAACAGGCACCGAAAACAGTGCATATCTCGCTGAAAATCGGCGAGGAAACCAAGACTGTCTCGCTGTCAACCCAGCAGGCTGCGGAGATCGGGTTCCATTCGCCGTTCGATGACACCCCGCTGCCACTGGCCAGCATTCTGGCCACGTTGTTCGGCGATAGTTCGATCAAGACCCTGGTCGATTCATCGCCCATCGCATGTCCCGAGTGCGGCCTGACCTACAACGAGTTCACGAAGGTCGGTCGTTTGTCATGCGGCAAATGCTACGAGGCGTTTCGGAGCAAACTTGAGCCAATCATGGTGCAATTGCACGGGTCGTCCAACCATGTCGGCCAAAGCCCCGAGGATCCAGCGGATGAGCACCAGCAAGTGCACGAAGCCGAACGGCTACGCGAACTGCTTCACGAAGCTATCGAAAACGAGCAGTACGAGAAAGCAGCAGCATTGCGTGATAGACTCGAGCAGCTCGAGACCGAAGAAGCTTGAAGAACTGTCGCGGATTAGTCAGCCGAGAAGTACTTGTCGATAAGCTCCCATGCGGCCGCAGTAACGGGGGTAGACCCCTCGGTAACCTGGCGTTCGATCTCAGGGAGGGAAGAAACAATATCCGGGTGCTCGTAGAATTTCTGCAGCACCCGTTCGTGCACCATACTGTGCAGCCAGTCACGCGCCTGCTCATGGCGGCGGCGCTCAAACTGCCCGGATCCTTTCATCTGTTCGCTAAACCGCTCAATAGTAGTCCAGGCCTCTTCAATTCCGGCATTCTCTATCGCCGAGCTGAGCAGGACCGGCGGGTCCCAGCCCTCGGTAGCCGATGTGAGAAGCTCCAGCGCCTGCTGGTAGTACTTCTGTGCCTTCCGGGCGGGTTCGACATTAGCACCATCAGCTTTATTGATCACCAGCGCATCGGCGAGCTCCACCACCCCCCGCTTGATACCCTGCAGTTCATCACCGGCACCGGCGATCAGGAGCACCATGAAGAAATCTACCATTGAACGCACCGCGATCTCGCTCTGGCCAACAC
>WJKG01000336.1 GCA_014729205.1 candidate division GN15 bacterium
ACTTTGGCGTAGCGCTGGCCGCGCGCCCGGCGGTTCTCCAGCCACAGCTGGATACCAACCACCACGTGGATGACCAGCATCGCCAGCAGGAAACCTCGTATCACCCACAACAGGGGCCCGAGGTCCCGCAGTTTCTCGGCGTATATGTTAAGTTGCTCCGGTCCCATGAATAGTTGCAGATTGCCCACCATATGCCCCACCACGAACAGTATCAACACAATACCGCTGCCGGCCATCAGCACTTTCTTGCCGATTGAAGCCGATACGGCAGCGGTCGAAGGTGGGCTTTGGAGGGCAGCCGACTGAGTCTGAGTTGTTGCCATCCTGTAATCCTTTCTTGTTCTCTGTCAGAATATACGCAGCAACCACGAAGGTCAATAAAAAGCTCCGAATCAGGTCCGTATCCGAATCATTCAGCCTCCTGCATGTCAACAACTTGCGGCTCGATCGGCGTACAATACCGATTGACAGGCCGCCCGCTGTCACCTATACTGGGAACCGGCCTAACAAGCGAGGGTACAAGAACAAAGCCGTACAGTAAACTATCACACTATGCAATCTGTCTGGCATTAGCTATTTGGAGTATATCGATGAATCCTGTCAAACTAGCACCTTTCGTGGCACTTCTGATCTTGCTGACTCCGGCGCTCTTTGCCGCCGAGGTGGGCCTGCAACTCACCGGCCCCGGCGCCGTCAATGACTCCACCATCAAGGCGGGGGAGAAGGTCACGGTCGACATCATGTTCCTCAACGACTCCACCTGGGCCGGGTTCACCCTGGGCTTCGCCATCTCATCACCCGACATCAAGCAGATCCAGCATCCGGCCGACAGTGGCAACGGGATCAACGAGCACGGCGATGTCAAGGGATACCACGGCTTCGAGGATCGCTCAGTCTGGGATCTTGCCGGAGTCTTTGTTGTCCCGCGCGATTGGGACGGTACCCTGCCGGAACTCATGGGATTCGGCGGCGTCTGCGTCAAGCAGCGCTATGAACCCCACGATTGGGAGAAGAAGCTCAGCATCGATCTCATCGTACCAGAACCGGGCACACTCGTGATCGACTCATCGTTCTTCCCGCCCGGTGGCAACTGGCTCTATTCCTCACCGGCGCATGAGCCCGTCTGGCACGGTCCCTATCAGTTCAAGGTCGTGAAATAGCACTACAGAATTTCGCCGGTCCGCTTAACCCCGGGCCGGCTTATCGCGGGGTTAGACATGGGGCAATCCACTGTATTAAAGGTCATTCTGGCGGCGACGCTGGTGCTGTTAGCGTTCGCCCCGGCACAAGGCAACAGTGAACAACGCTGTGCCATCACTATTGATCACACAACGCAGGTCCAGGCGGGCGACGAGGCCCAGGTCGGCATCCTGTTCAGCACTCCAGAGGCAGACCCCATCGCCATTTCGTCGGTAACACTCGCTATCGCCATTGATACGAGTAACCTCACTATCGAGGGTATCACTCCCGGCACCGAAACAAGCTCCTGGCAGATGACCGACTTCGAACTCATACCGCTCGACCATCCCACCTACCATCGGCTTCTGCTCCTTTACGCCACCTGCGATGAAGACAGCACACAGGCAGCACTGTTAGATTCTGCAGTCCTCTGGCAACTCACCTTCAGCACTGCAGGCAGCATCACACCCGGCTCGGTGGTTCCGGTGCCATTCATGTTCAGCTCTTGCGTTGATAATTTGATTCTCACGACCGCCCGTGATACCGCCCTCATGCCGCTCACCGTCTTCAATCATGACAGCTCCGACATTACCGATCCTGCGGCCGATATGCCCAGCCTGAGTGGCCCCGACCAAAGCTGCTTCGATACCCCCATCAACGGTCACAGCACTCCCAGGCCTTGTGTCGACTATTATTCGGGCGCTATCGTTGTCACCAACGGATTCGGTGATCTCCCCGGAGATATTGATCTCGATGGTCAGCGATGGCAGGAGACAGATCTGGATCTTTACTGCCGTTTCTTTCAGTTCGGCGACACCGTCTTCAGCATCGACCGGCAACGGCAAATCGCCGTCAGTGATATCGACCGCGACCAGACCGATACCACGCTCACCGACCTCGCCGCGCTGCGCTACCGCATGCTCGGTGTTCCGCTCGATACCCCCGCGCCCGTCACCTATCACGGCCAGTTCTTGTACTACATGCAGACTGTCGGACAACTCCGCGTCAGCCTCCGGACCGACTGCCCCATCGGCGCCTACAACCTCTGGTTCAGCACCGTGGGATGTGTTGTGGATTCAGTCGTCTTCCTGCACGATCACGAGCCGGGCCAGTTCGGACAACATGAAGCGCAGCAGCATGCTGCCCGCCTGCGCCTTCTCGGCCTTGGAGGCACCCCTGCCACCCCCTGGATCGATACCTGGCAGACCGACCTGGCCGTCATCTATTACCAGGGACCGAACAAGCCACTGCCGGTTATCGAACGTCTCGCTGCCGCTGATCTCTCATCGGTCGCCATCGGCGAATTCACGCACACTCCCGAAGAACCACCTGTTCTTCCGCATCAGCCGTACCTCGCCACGAACTATCCCAACCCATTCAACCCCTCGACCCGCATCGACTTTTACTTGCCGCGCAAAACGACGTGGCGTCTCAGTATCTATGACATCACCGGCCGCACCGTCAGACAATTCACCGGCGACAACAGCCGGGGCTGGACCGGTATCGAATGGGACGGCCACACCGACAGGGGAGAACCCGTCGCCAGCGGTGTCTATCTCTATCGCCTTGACGCCGGCACCTGGTCGTCTGCCCGCAAAATGCTCCTGGTGAAATAGTTGTCTCGACTGCCCCGTATGCGTATAACTACCATATGCGACTTGTCATCATAATCATTGCCGCTATGATCCTGACCACCCTGCTCGCTGTGGCGGATCTGGCGCCACCAACAGCCAGCCCCGATAGCGCCCAAATCAGGATCGATACATCCATCACTCCAACACCGTCCTCACGGTTTGCCCTCTATGTTGACAGACTGGAGATAAACGACGGTCACCTGCATGATACCCTGAATGTCATGTTCGCCGCCAATGGCAACTCCCTGGCCGGTTTCGACCTCAAACTCGCCGCCTCGAGCGACTTGATCGAAATCCTCGATATCCAGCCGGGGGAGATCTATGATTCGTGCCAATGGGAGTACTTCTTTGCCGGGCCGGTGCGCAACCTCGAAGGCAAGTCAGACTACCCGCCGGTTCTCTGGCAGGCTGTCGCTCTGGCCGAGGCCGTCCCCGATCAGGAGCGTCCGGAATGCTACGGTTTCGACCGCCCTGCCAGCTTGCTGCGCATCATTGTCGCTGGAGCCACGCGTGAGATCCTCGAGGATACCACTATCCCGCTGTTCTTTTTCTGGGAAGATTGTACCGACAACACGATATCCGGAAAAAGCGGAGATACCATCTTCGTCTCGGCATCAGTCTATGATTACTTCGGCGATGAGCTCCCCGACCCCAGGAATCTCTTTCCGACCCGTCGCGGCTCGCCCCAACAGTTCATCAGCCCCGAGCAGTCCGGTCGCATCCTTCGCGAGGTAGACCTGCACAACGGCGGTATCACCTTCCGCTTTGTCTTCGATACAACAGCTGCTGAGTAGATCGACCCTACCGGGCCTCGCTGTACTATCATTTCCTAAAAGGCTATCCCACTCACCATAATCGACAGGTTCGAGTGATTGAACTCCGCCTCGGCCCCGGCGTCCGATTCACTGGTTGAACCCACCGTAAGTGTCGCACCAACCTGCCAGTGTGGCGAGAACTCGTAGCCGCCACTAATGAGAAACGCTCCACCCGGATCGGTCTGGTCGTAGTCCTCAACCTTGAAGTAATACACCCCCAGGCCAACACCCAGATAGAACGTTTGTCCCTTCGGTCCGAAGTAATAGTAGAACGAGGCCCCATTGAAACCCTGCGCCACGTTTTGATCCCCGAACAGGGGCGAGGTAAAACCGGTTACATTGCCCTCGTAAACCAGCATTGCATGTTCGTTGAAGGCACCGCCAATAACGAACTGCAGCGCAACACCGACCTCATCCTCTTCAACGCTGCCCGAAAGCCCGAACACCTCAACATCGGCATCCCAGTGAGCTACCGGTGAAAAACCCAGTCCGCCGCCCAACACGAATCCCTTGCGATCCCCGTCAAACGCCTGCGCGCTGCTGACCAACAACAGCCCTGCGATGATTGCCACTACCCCGATGTGTTTCATGATCCGCCTCCTCTGAACTACGTGCAGGACCGGGCCCCGCGTCTGAGATTATTCGATGCGTCTGCGTTCTCACCAGAATACCCCCATCACGCCCGCCGGTCAAGCAATTATGGCCCAACAGCTCGACCTTTCTTGAGGTGCTTGCAGCGCGCCTACGTGCAATCTGCTATCGGGTAAAGGCAATCTCATCGAGAGCGGCCTTGCCCGAACTCTCCGATCAAGATCGACATCGGTTTGTGATTGTCTTGTACAACAACGTTACGTAGATTTGGTAGATAGACATGAAGTGGGGGGTATACAATATCTACGCGGAAAGGGGCTTCTATGGCCGTTGAATCGCATCGAAGACTGACAGTGGATGACCTGAAAGATATGGAAAACGGGCAGCGCGAGGAATCCTCGACGCTCGAATTTAAACGAGAGCTTTGGTGTAACGAGAGCAACGATGGTCTTGATAAGAAGGAGATGCTCAAGGACATTTCGGCCATGGCCAACGCTCACGGTGGCATTATCATAGTAGGCATGGATGAAGAGGACAGCAGGGCCAAGCGTCTCTGCGGTTTCAGGGTAGAAGACCAAAAGATCTCCAGAATCAACAGCTGCTGCCGAGATCGGATACAAGAACCAATAAGTGAGCTCGATGTCTATCCGGTTGACATAAGCGGTCAGGACAAACGCGTGATAGTGATTGACATTCCTAACAGCCCCATAAAGCCACATGTTGTAAAGGACAAAGACAGGTTTCGTTGTTACAAGAGGATGGGAACCGACAATCAACCCTGTGATTTGAGGGAGATAAGGGACATGGTTCTGTATACGGAGGCCGGGCACCGACGAGCGCGCCGGTACTACGAAGATTGGTATGAAAGGACAACAGCGCAAAGCAAGTGGGACATCGTTGTCACCTTGGTTCCGACGATGCTGCAACAGCCCGTTCTATTCTCGATCCAAGATTTGGAACATTTCTTTGGTAATTACGAATACGATGACAAGCAGATCATACGCCCGTTCAGTCGTTACGAGCGTCAGCGAGAGTTCTTTCTGGACGGAATCAGAAGCACATTCGACAACTCACTTGAGGGGGAGCAAGAGCGAACGATACAGCGGTCCTGGGTCTATGACAATGGGATGATTTCCGTCATTGACTACTGGTCTTTCTTCGAGTCTCGTGACCCATCCCACGTGAGACTCAGTGATTTCGTGAGAGTGGCATGGGCTGCGCTAGTCCTACTGAAACGATTCAATGACCGATATCCCAATTCTACTCGTCATGAGATGATCGTAGATGTGCCAAATGCTAATGGCTTGCGATACTACGACAAGCGCCGACACCATGAGTATCAGGAAGAGAAATTCACTATTTCTCTCGGCATAGTCGACAAGACTCATCGACCTCGAGAAGTCTTAGCCCAACTGGCGCAGCGAATAGTGCGCGCCTTTGGAACAAGCTACTGTGATGCTGTGCAGGATGACGGATTGACCGATGAGTTCGTGAGTAAGCTGTCTTATTAGCCCCCTCCCAACTCTCATTGACTTTTCGTCCCCAATCCCTAAATTGGCCTAATCCGATCCAAATGGGCACCCGACTCCGGCGCCTTTCATGCCCGGTGGCCTACCATTTATGGTGGAATTCGACTCCCACGTGGATCGACCGAATACGACAAACAAAATGAACCACAAATAGATACAGCAAACCAATGAGACTCTACGAATTCGAAGGTAAACAGTTGTTTGGGAGATTCAATATCCCCATCCAACTCTCCAAAATGGCCAAGACCGCCGATCAGGTCTTCGAGGCGGTCAGTCAAATGGATGCTCCGGTCATCCTGAAGAGCCAGGTCCTCACCGGCGGACGCGGCAAAGCAGGGGGCATCAAAGTCGCCGGCGGCGCCAACGAGGCCAAAACGACCGCCAAAGACCTGCTCAAACTCACCATCAAGGGCTACCCGGTCTCCAGCATCCTGATCGAACCAGCCCTCAACATCAAACAGGAATACTACCTCGGCGTCACCATCGACCGCGCCAACTACAAGGTCGTCATTATCGCCTCCGGCGAGGGCGGAGTCGACATCGAGGAAACGGCCGCCAAAAACCCGCGCTGGATTCACCGCCTCTCCATCGATATCGCCGATGAGCTCTACACGTTCGATGCCCTCGGGCTCGCCAAACAGATCGGTATACCGCAGGAGCTGCTCAAGGAAGGCGCCCGCATCATCCAGCAGCTCTACAAGCTGTTTAAAGCCTACGATGCCAAACTGGTCGAAATCAATCCGCTGGTACTCACCAACGATGGTAAGCTTATCGCCGCCGACAGCCGCGTGTCGCTCGATGATGATGCTATCTTCCGCCATCCCGACCTCAAAGACATGGCCATTCAGGACCGCCACGAGGAGGGGGAGATGACCCCACGCGAGCGCCAGGCCAACGAATGGGGCATCCCGTACCTCGATCTCGACGGCAACATTGGCATGTTCCCCGGTGGTGCCGGCTTCGGTATCATGGGCAATGACTTCATCCACTACTACGGTGGCAAGCCGGCCAATTTCATGGACTCCGGCGGCGGCCCCTCGCCCGAGCGTATCGCCAACATGCTGGTGCTTCTCGATGAGAACCCCAATGTCAAGGCCATCTTCGGTGCCCGTTTCGGCGGCATCTCTCGCTGCGATGACTTCGCCAAGGGCGTCATCATGTTCCTCAAGGAACACGGACTGTCCAAGCCGATGGTCATGCGCATGACCGGCAATATGTGGGAAGAGGGCGTGCGGCTCTTCGAGGACGAAAAGAAAGCCAACCCCGACCTGTTCAAGAACATAGAGGCGCACGGCATTGAAACACCCATCGAGGATATCTCAAAACGCGCCGTTGAACTCGCTCAGCAAGCGGAAGGGGGGAAGTAATGGCCATTCTCGTCAACAAGGACAGCAAGGTCATGGTCCAGGGAATCACCGGCGGCGCCGGCAAATTCCACAGTGAACGCATGATCGTCTACGGTACCAACATCGTCGGCGGCGTCACGCCCGGCAAGGGCGGGCAAGAAGTGCATCACCGACCGGTCTTTGACACCGTCGCCGAATGCGTTGAGGCCACCGGTGCCAATGTCTCTGTCATCTTCCTGCCACCACAGTTTGTCAAGGAGGCCGCCATCGAGGCCATCCGCGCCGGCATTAAATTCCTGGTCGTCATCCCGGAACACATCCCCATTCATGACATGCTCCACGTCCGGCGCGAGGCAGTCGCCCACGGTGCTACTGTCATCGGCGGCAATACCGCTGGCATCATCAGCCCCGGCCAGGCCAACCTCGGCATCATGCCCGATATTGCCTTCTCACCCGGCCGCGTTGGCACTGTCAGCCGCTCCGGTTCAATTACATACTACGTGGCCGATACCCTCACCCGCTCCGGCTACGGTGAATCCACCTGCGTCGGCCTCGGGGGAGACCCGGTCCTCGGCAGTACCTTCGATGAAATCCTCTGGAAGTTCGAAGAGGACGCTGACACCAAGGCTGTTGTCATGTGTGGCGAGATCGGCGGCGTCTACGAGGAAAGAGCCTGCGAACGCATCGGCCAGATGAAGACTCCTGTGCTCGCCATGATTGGCGGAATGTTCGCCCCTCCCGGCAAACGTATGGGCCACGCTGGTGCTATTGTCGAGGGAAAGATGGGCACGGCCAAAGAGAAGCTCGATGCCCTCGCGCAAGCCGGCGCTCACCCGTGCAAAACCTTCAACGACATCCCGGAGGTACTCAAGAAACTCGGCGTGTAGCTATACTGCACTTCAATAGCGTGGGGTGGCCCGAGGCTTGCCTCGGGTTTCTCTCCTTCTTCGTTGGATCTGCAAACACGAGGTGGCCCACCCCTCCGGGGTGGGAAAGACTGGAATGCCCCACTGCTTGCGTCGGGATCATCGCCCGATGTCCCACGCCTCAATCGCACTCCTGCCTTGCCCCCCTAATCCTCCAACCCAACCCCTGCCTGAAACACCCATCCGGCCGCTTTGTCGATCCGTTGCCGCATGAGCGTGTTCATCTGCGCCGAATGATGCTGCACATGGCGCAGGTTGTACAGCATCAGCTCCGCGTGCGTTATACTCCGCTTGCCAAACTGCTTCACCATGTGCGCTCGCTCCGGTGTCATCTCCCGGATTGTCCTGCGCGCCTTCTCACGGCAATGCTCCAGGTACACCTGCAACTGCTCACGGGAGTACGGCGGATCGGGCACGACTCCGGCCGGGTCCATTTCCTCCATGCCAAATGGCTCCGGTGGCCGGAAGTTCTCATGATCCTCGCTCAGGTAATAGTCCAGCCAGAACAGCGTATGTGACACCCAGTACCAGATCTGCTGCCGCTTGTCCGATGCATCGAACCACACCTCGTCCGGGCACGTCTTGATTACCTGCTCCAGCGTATCGATCGCCGCCCCGAACTGGCTCCAAATGATCTTCTTGGTTTCCTGATCCATAGTACTCCTTGGCTGCGAGTGGATAGTCGAATCTCCCAAATGTAAGTCCATTCCAGTTTCTCGACAATCACATCGGCACCCCCAAAAAAAGGCCCTCCAATCGGAGGGCCTTTGAACTACTCTGTCCCCAGAGACAGGGAGTGGCTTATCCAACCATCTGCTTCGGTCGACGGCCACCGCCCGGGGACGGCGGCGGATCGCTGGGATACTGGTAAGGCACCTGGCGCGAGTTGAACGCCAGCACAAATGCCGCCACGAAATTCAGAAACGGAATCATCATCAGAAAACCCCAAACCGCAGACTGACCGCAACTGCGCGCCGCATCCATCCACAGCTTGAAGAACAAGAAGACATTCACAATCGGGATGAACAGCAGCAGAAACCAGTGCATCGGTTTCTCGGCCATCTGAATCAACAGCACTGTGTTGAGAATCGGGATAAACGCAAACCAGGCGTTGTCGGCCTGTCCGGTCTTCTGCGCCATCTTGTACATCATGAACGCGAAGTATAAGTACAGCACGGTCATCACAAACCAACCGAACATGGTCAGGAATGTGTCGCCGGTCGAACTCGCGCTCGAAGCCGCATAATCTTGGTACATTTCCATCCTCCACTGAGATAAAGACAACCCGCCGGATGCAGGCCGTAGTTTCGAGTCAGACAGTGTTTCTCGACCTTTAGCTCTGTATCGACCCCAATTTCAGTCCACTTAATGCGTTCTTGCACCCTTTGTGACCTTATAACCTCATGTTGTGCAAATGGTTATCAGTACCAAGCCACCTCCCGGCACTACGCGGAAAGCCTTGCCAGTTGCCGTTTTACGGGTTGAGTTGTATATAACGTATGGAAAGAAATGCCCACTTGGCGAAGGAGAACACGTGCCCCAACTGAAATGCCTGCCCGTATTGCTGCTCCCCCTGCTTGTCGTCGCCTGCGGATCGACCCCGATGATTGAACATGAAGTCGATCGAGAACTCACCTTGGAGATAGCCCGGAACGAGGAACTCAAATACTGCAATATCATGGCAAATGAGGTCTGCCAGTCAGCAGACAGCCTGTTAGTGGTCCATATTCCCCGGGAACTCGAACTCGAGTACAAAGACCGCCAGGTCAATTCCACCGTCCGCCTCACTAATGAAGGCTTCGATCCAATCACTATCGACGCCTACTACATTGTCCTCCTCGATGAGAACAACTACGCCTACGAGGTCAATTTCGAGGGCCCCAACAACTACGGCGCAGCTCGTTCATTCTCGCCGGCCCTCGTACTGGACGCCAAGACCGAGGCCACCATTCGGTTCTGGGAAGATATCCGGCTCGATGCACGCTTTATCAAGGCCGTCAAGTTCTTCTTCCGCCACCCCACCGATCTTGACTTCAACCAGATTATGGTCTCTTACAAACCGGTCAACCCTTACGAGGCCGGTCAGGTCTACATGGAGGCCCAGCAACCATGAGACGCAAGAACCTCCAAACCAATGATCCCGAACTCATCAAACGCCTGCTCACCGAATCAATAGTCGGCCACCTGGGCGTGCTCACTCCGGCGGGGTACCCGCGTGTCGTGCCGGTCAATTTCGTCGCCGAGGGCCCCACGATCTACTTCCATGGCGCTATCTCCGGCGAGAAGCATACGGCCATGAAAGAGCATCCGCAGGTTACCTTCTGTGTGTACCGGGAGTACTCCGTGATACCTTCGTTCTGGCTGACCGAGAAAGCCGTCGGCGCCACCCAGTTCTATGAATCCGTCCAGCTCGATGGGACTATCAGCTTCATCGACA
Organism: candidate division GN15 bacterium; assembly: GCA_014729205.1. Lineage (GTDB taxonomy): Bacteria > Zixibacteria > MSB-5A5 > GN15 > FEB-12 > WJKG01. The sequence continues at coordinate 10,458 of WJKG01000336.1, forward strand.
ATCCGGACATGCGTGCCGCTGCGCTCGATGCGCTCATGCGCAAGTATCAGCCCGAGGGAAACCATGCCATCCTTGCTGAATCGACAGATCACCACGCCCGGGTCATCTCTCGCACCCAGGTCTACCGCCTCGATCCCACCCGGATCGACTGCAAGGTCAAGCTCGGTCAGGACCTCGAAAAAGCCCACCGACAAGACCTGGTTACCAACCTGCGCAACCGAGGCACCCCGCTTGATCTGGCTACTGCCAACGCCATTGAGCAGATAGCAGAATAGCCATGCTGCGCAGAATGCCGCATCCGTTCTGCCTCAAAGTGCATTAGCCCACGCGCTAAAACCATGCAACGAGGCTGGAATAGCCCCGCTGAACCATCGCTCTCAACTCCCTGCCCGAACCTGCCGATACTATCCCTGAGGAACAATATGACCAGATCCGGCTATAGATTCGAAAAGACAACCTACGGCTTCAGACTCACCGAATGGGGCGAACTCTCCGCCGGTGAAGCCCGAGACCTCCGCGACGATGTCCTGCGCCAGCTTGCCAATTGTGAGGAGCCGTTCTGCATACTCGTCGACGTCCGCGGCGCCGCGCCACCTACCGAGAAAGAGATGCAGGTCTATGGCCCCATGTTCAAGGGAATGCTCGAAATGGGCTGCCGTCGATTCGCATTGATTGCCAAGTCACCGGTGGTGCGTGCCATGGCCGAGCGTATCTGTGCCATCCCGGACTCGGGGCGTATAGCCCGTATCTTCGATACCTGGAACGACCCCGACGCTGAAACCAAAGCCCTCGCCTGGCTCGAACACGCCACCGACCCGATCCCGGCCGGCACCCAACCCTCGCCTTCGCGGTAGGGAAAGGCCCGGCTTCGGGACCTGCCCATTCATCTGATAGACTCATGTGCGCGCAAGAGTTCGCGCCAACGGTTTGGCTCGCAAACTGCCTGAATTAGCGCCCTAACTCCTCACTGGACAAATCCCAGCAAACACCTATCTTTCACGTCAGAAAATCAAACTCGAAATTCAGGCACGCTCACATGGCGTTTGTGGTAGCACGACAATTCCGCGGCGACAATATCGAGGCCATCCACTACGGCTC
>WJKG01000337.1 GCA_014729205.1 candidate division GN15 bacterium
CTGGTACTCAGCGTAAATAGTGTTCGGGTCGGACCAGTCGACAATCGTGTAGAACCCGTCGCCGCCGTGGATGTGATCCCAATCGTCGACCGCACCGGTGAGAGTACGAAGCGTACCGTTATCCTGGGTGCCGCCATACAGCCGCTCGGGGTTGTTGCGATCATGTGTGATAGCGTAGAACTGAGTGTTGGGCATGTCCTCATAGACCGTCCACGAGGCGGAACCGTTGGTGCTGTAGTTCACGCCACCATCGCAGCCGGAATAGACCTTGTTGGGATCACCCGGGAGTATGTACATGGCGTGAAAATCGACATGGGCGGCACCAGTGGCCCAACTCCAGCTATTGCCACCATCGGTGGAGCGGTACAGGTCGACCCCGAGCGAGTAGACAATATCCGGGTTGCCGGGAGCCACCCTGACTTGGCCGAAGTACCAGCCGAATCCTCCCAGTGAACCGTCCAGGTCCGCATCATCAGTCTGGAAGAAGAAATCACCCAGATTGTCCGAGCGGTATATCCCCATCAGACTGCCCGGGTGGTTGCAGACAGTCGCATAGACCGTCTGCGAGGTTGGGTCGACTGACACCCCAATCCGTCCCAGGGTGTCTGACTGCGGCGGCAGGCCCGTCGTCAACAGCGACCAGGTATCACCGTAGTCGCTGGAGCGATACAACCCACTGGTTGGTCCACCCACCATGCGGTTGCGCGGATTGCGGTAACGTTCCCACATGGCTGCGAACACAGTGCCCGTGCTCGGATGCAGGGCAACATCGATACACGCCGTGGAGTCCGATACATACAGGATCTGATCCCAGGTGGCGCCGCCGTTGATTGAACGATATAAACCGCGGTCAGGGTTGGTGCCGAACAGTTTACCTGCCACCGCAACATAGACTGTGTCCGGGCGCAGCGGATCGATAGCGATACGCCCGATATGGTAGCTGTTGGGCAAACCCATGAAATCCCAGGTGGCGCCGCCGTCGATGCTCTTATAGACACCGGTGCCCTCGTAGGAATCGCCGGACGCGTTGGCCTCACCGGTACCGACATACAGCACGTCGGGGTTGTCCGGGTGGATGGCAATAGCGCCGATAGACTGCACACCGGCGCTGTCAAATACGGCGGTCCAGGTGCTACCCAGATTGGTTGACTTGAACACGCCGCCGGCGGCACTGGCAGCATAGATGGTGTTCGGTTCTGTGGGATGGACAGCCAGATCGGTAATGCGCCCTGGCACATTGCTCGGCCCGGCTTGCTGCCAGATCAGTGACTTGGTGTCCTTGTTGGCCGTACGGGCGATCAATTCATCGGCCTGACGCCGCGCCGCCAGTCGAGCGGCCACTGGAACAGTGCTGTCAGGGTAAGCGCGCTGGACATAAAACCAGTCGTTCGGCCGACGTTTCGCTTTGGGGACTTTGCCTCGTTCCTGGAGATACTTGGCGATCTCGCCAAAATCGGTTACAAACTGTCCCTGATCTTCGGCAACCTCGCTCTCCTGCGGTGGTGGAGTAAGGTAGACGACAATCAGGACAGCAACCAGAGTGCTGAGTAACAGTAGCAGAGCGGCGCGCTTCATGTGATTCTCCACGGATTATTCGGACTGTATCTTCTTCCTTTGGATCGGCAGCGGCCGGTCAGGACCTCAGTGGGTAGAGGGGGCCGATCGGCCACGATATGAGGGTAATTTAAACCTCTTTACATATGTACGCTGCAAGATAACGGTTTTCGGGCAAGTAGCAAAGCCGTAATGGAGATTACAGGAGCAGCATAGGCATGGAATGCAGCGTTTCTTCTTCTTTTACCTGTAAGGAAAAGTACTATATTTTTCTTACAGCAATAGGGAGTTTGTGACTATGAAAGCCGTTACTGATAAGGTTATTAGCAGGATTTATGGCAAAGGTAGGGGTTGGGCGTTTTCGCAGAAGGACTTCGCTGATCTGGGTAGTTCAGCGGCAATTGATGTCGCCCTACACAGGTTTCAGAAGAAAGGGACAATCAGGCGAGTACTAAGAGGTCTTTACGATTATCCGAGATACAGTAAGAAACTAAGACAGAACGTGAGCCCTGATGTGGACCAAGTAGCACAAGCAATGGCCAGGAAATTCGGTTGGCGAATTCAGCCAAGCGGTCCCGCAGCTCTAAACATCTTGGGTCTATCTACTCAGATTCCAGGACAGTACACCTACTACTCCGATGGGCCTGATCGACACTACCAAATTGGGAAGGCAAGCCTCACATTCGAAAACGCTCCACTCAAAGAGACAGGATTCAAGTATCATCAAAGCGCTGTGTTGGTAGGAGCAACCAAGTCGTTGGGTAAAGAGCACATCGACCGAAGCACACTTACCCACATAAGAGACTGGCTTGATCCGAAGATGCAATCCGCTATTCTTAAGGATACTCGAAGTGTGTCCAGTTGGATATATCGCGCAATAAGGGAGGCACTTCGCAAGGAAGAGAATAATGGATGATATCGCTCGATGGAGCGCGTCTGACCGGGCCGATCTTGTACTGGAGACAGCAGCTCGAAAAGGTATCAACCGCGCCATTGTTGAGAAGGATTTCTGGGTCTGTTGGATTCTCGGTAAGCTGTTCGAAGCTGACTGGTTTAAGGACATTTTGCTCTTCAAGGGCGGGACGTCGCTTTCAAAGGTGTTCTCCTTGATCGAAAGATTCTCAGAGGATGTTGATCTGGTGCTGCACAAGGAGGTAGTAGCTTCGGCAAATCTGCGGGCTGAGCGATCTAACAAACAACAGCAGAAGCTCAACGAATATCTTAGAGCACGAACAAGGGCCTTCTTGCGGGATTCCTTTCTTCCTGAATTGTCACAACTCATTAATCCTATATGTCAGGCTGAGTTGGATTTCAAGAACGCTCAGGTAATCCGGGTGAAATATCCGGCCTCGTTCTCTTTGGACTATTTGCGACCTGAATTACTCTTAGAGATCGGCATCCTCTCGGCCTGGATGCCGAATAGCAAGTTTGTGATAACGCCATATTTGGCTGATGAATTTCCCGATCAGTTTCGTGTCGCATCTTGTAGCGTCAGGGCCATCAAGGCCGAGAGGACCTTTTGGGAGAAGGCGACGATTCTCCATCATGAAGCCAACCGACCTGCCTCCCAATACCGTTCCGCCTCGGCTGTCACGACATTACTATGATTTGATGATGATGGCCAAGTCGCCCATCAGAGATAGCGCCCTACTTGACCTCGATCTTTTATACGACGTCGTAGACTTCAAACAGAAGCGATATTACCGAGCATGGGCCAGGTACGAAGAAGCAATACCTGGTACGTTCAAATTGATTCCACCGAAGCATATTCGTAGCGCGATGGAAGATGATTATCGTAATATGCAGGCCATGATATTCGGAGTCGTTCCCACCTTTGACGATATCATAGATGTCCTGGCTGATTTGGAGAGAGAGATCAATGCCTTGGAAGCTTGATATTTCCTGATTACTCCCTCACAACCTGCCGGCCGATCTCACATCCCCTCTCAGGACCATTGACAGATTGCCCGTTTCTTCCATTAATAACACTGCACAAATGAGCAGTTATGCCGATACGCTAAATAGCAACAACAGGCAGATATGGACAATAATATTCGCAATATCACCTTCCACCAGCTCCGGCAACTACTGGCCCGAACTTGGCCGGAGGCAGTCTGGCAGCCGGGCGACTCCGAACGGTTTGTCTTTCGCTTTGGCCTGAATTCGCTCGATGGGCTATTTGCCGGCGGTGGAGTTCCAGCTGGCCAGATGGTAGAGATCACCGGCGGCTCTGGTTGTGGCAAGACCAGCCTGGCCCTGCGCCTGTTAGCTTCGGCCTCGCAGGCAGGGACAGTGGGGTATGTCGATCGCTCCGGCTCGTTTTTTGCCCCGGCGGCGGTGGCTTCCGGGGTACATGCCGGCCGTCTGGTGGTGGTGCGTCCGGGAAGCTTGACCGATGCGCTCCGCTCGGCCGAGCTGCTGTTCGAACACCAGGCAGCCGGGGCGGTGGTGTGTGATCTGATCGGTGAAACTATCCCGCTGGCGGAAACCCTGCTGCACCGGTTGCGTCGCAAGACCGTCCGGGCGCGCTCGCTGATGGTGCTGTTGACCCGTTCACCGCACCGATTGTTACCGCCGAGCCTGGTCTCGCTCCGGTTGGAGGTTGCCCGCAACCGGGGGGTGATGACTATCACGGTGGGCAAAAGTCGTATCTGCCGCGAGGGTGTTGTGGTGGAGGTCCCCGATGCATAAGCGTGTCGCCTGCTGCCTGCTGATCAACTTTTCCCTGGAGCGTATCCTGACCGAGCAACCCTCCCTTCGCACCCAGCCGGTTGCCTTGGCCGAAGGTGCCCATCCAGCAGCATTGCTGGTAGCAGTCAATGAACCGGCGGCGCAGTCGATGGTGCAACCGGGGCTGACTATTGCCCAGGCGCATACCCGATGTGAACACCTGGTGGTGCTGCCGCGCGATGACCACGCCGAGCAAAAACTCACTCGCAAAGTGGTGCGTACTCTGCAGCGGGTCGGACCGTTTGTCGAGGGAACCCGGCGGGGAATCTGTTTTCTTGAGGCGGCCGGGTTGACCCGCCTGTATGGCAGTGAATCACAACTGGCCGAGCGGATTATTGCTACCGTGTCGCCGCTGGGCTACCCGGTTGCGGTCGGTGTGGGGGGCAACAAATTCGTGGCGCAAACCGCCGCTGCCATGTGTCCAAGTGGCAGCTATCATATTGTTGCCCCCGGACACGAGAAACATTTCGTCACCGACCTGCCCGTCCAGGCGATGGACATCACTCCTGACACCCACCAGCGCCTGCACCTGCTGGGATTGCGCAAGGTGCACCAGGTGGCGGCTATTGGGGGTAACGAACTGGTTCGACGATTCGAACTCGATGGCCGCACGCTCAGCACCCGCTGCCTTGGTGGTGACTATCAATTGTTCGCGCCGGAATGCCCCGATGAAACAATCCGCGAACGACTGGTGCTGGAATTCCCTGTCACCACCGTGGCGGCATTGATAGCACATCTGGAAACCCCGCTGTCCATACTGTTGACGCGGCACCGACAGGTAAGCAATCTGGGGTGTCAGGCACTGCGGATGCGATTAACACTCGATGACTACACCCTGCACGAGGTGACAGTCGCGGTCGAGCCACCCACCCTCCAGGCGAAACCATTGCTGCGCCAGATGGCACAAACACTGGCACAACAACGGCTGACATCGGCAGTGCGTGAAATCGAACTGGCCATCGCCCGCACCGGAACGTTAGTCGCCGAACAGTTGACTCTCGATCATCATCGGCGAAGTACCACCCCGGCGAATACGAAACGGCGCCAGATCACCTCTCTGCCGTTTCTGCCCGAACAATACCCTGCCCAGGCGATAGAACTCGATCATACCTCAGCCATCTGGGAACATCCCTTTGCTCGTAGATCAATCAGCGGTTTGCGCCTGCTGCCGGCTCCGCGGCCGGTTACCGTGGGCATGCAGGATGAGCAACCAACTACAATCACCCTGGCTCGTCGCTGCCAGCATATCAATCACATCCAGGGGCCATGGGATCTCTCCGGCGGCTGGTGGCATCATGAATACGCCCGTCGCTATTTCGAACTGGAGACCGCCAGCGGCCGCCGTTGCCTGGTGTATCACGACCGCCTGATTGATCGATGGTATCTGCAGGGGATGTTCGACTGACCCGGATGGTGCACTATGAGCTACGTTGAACTGCATTGCCATTCCAACTTCTCGTTCCTGCAGGGTGCTTCGCATCCGGAGCAGTTGATCGCCCGCGCCGCCGAACTCGGCTATGACAGCCTGGCGATCACTGACTGCGATGGTCTCTACGGCGTGGTTCGTTTCCACCAGGCGGCGCGAAAATTCGGAGTGCGGCCGATTTATGGCGCGCAGGTGACACTAACTGATAACCGCCGGCTGGTTCTGCTGGTTAAAGACGAAAAGGGCTATGCCAACCTGTCACAGATGCTGTCCGCCGCCCATCTGGCCAACGAGAAGGGACAGGCACCGATCACCTGGGAGATGCTCAGCCAGTACAATCGGGGACTGATTGCCCTCTGGAACGGAGTCGGCGGCGGGGGAGAACCAGCTAACGATGCATGCTGGTTTCGCGAACTGTTTGGCCCCGATCATTTCTTTCTGGAACTGGTGCACCACCATCTGCCGCAACATGAAACCCGCTGCGAACAATTAGCCGAACTGGCACGGCACCTGGGAGTGGGATTGGTTGCCAGCAACGATGTCCACTATGCCCACCCGCAGGATCGCAGGTTACAGGACGTACTGACCTGCATCAAGCACCATGTTACCCTGGACTCGGCTGGACAGCTTCTGTACCCCAATGGTCACCGCTACCTGAAATCCCCACGGGAGATGGATCGCCTGTTCGCACGCTGGCCGCAGGCGGTTGCCAACACCAGGCGGATTGCCGACCGATGCGGGTTCGATCTGGGCCGCCTGTCCGCCTCGCTGCCGGATTTTCCCCTGCCCGAGAACGAGACGCCCGATTCGTACCTTCGCAAGCTCACCTACCGGGGAGCCCGCAACCGCTACGGTGACAACCTCAGCGAGCGCCAGAAGCACCAACTGGAGCATGAACTGGGCATTATCAGGAAACTCAGGCTGGCCGGGTATTTTTTGATCGTCTGGGATATCGCCCGTTTCTGCACCGAGAACGACATCCGCTGCCAGGGACGCGGCTCGGCGGCCAATTCGGCGGTGTGCTATTGCCTGGGAGTGACGGCGGTCGATCCGGTCGGATTGGAATTACTGTTTGAACGCTTCGTCTCCGAAAGCCGCAGCGAACCGCCGGATATCGATATCGATATCGCCAACAGCCGGCGTGAGGAAGTCATCCAGTACGTTTACAACAAGTACGGCCGCGAACACGCCGCCATGGTATGCGAGGTCATCACCTATCGCGGGCGTTCCGCCGTGCGTGAGGTGGGCAAGGCGCTGGGGTTCTCGCTCGATGAGGTCGACCGTCTGGCCAAGCAACTCAACCACTTCTCCCACGGCGACGAACTCAACGAGCGTCTGGCCGAAATGAATATCAACCTCAACGACCATCGCGTCAAACTGCTCCTGGACCTGGTGGGGCGTATTCGCGGTTTTCCGCGCCATCTGGGGATTCATGTGGGCGGAATGATTATCACGCGGCGACCGCTCTCGCACATTGTGCCGATCGAAAACGCTACCATGCCCGAACGCAGTGTCGTCCAGTGGGACAAGGACGATGTCGAGACGGCCGGGATGGTCAAGATCGACCTGCTGGGGCTGGGGATGCTTTCCCTGATCGATATTGCCCTGAAACTGGTCGAGAAACATCACGGCCTGACAATCGACCCGGCCCAATTGACCTACGATGATCCCAAGGTCTACCAGTTACTCTCCAGTGCCGACACGGTAGGCGTGTTCCAGGTGGAGTCACGCGCGCAGATGAATACCCTGCCACGCCACAAACCGACCCGGTTTTACGATCTGGTGGTCGAGGTCGCCCTGATCCGCCCGGGGCCAATCCAGGGGGATATGGTGCATCCGTATCTTCGTCGGCGCAACGGCGAAGAGCCGGTTACCTATCCTCATCCCTGTCTGGAACCGATTCTCAAGCGTACCCTGGGTGTACCGCTGTTTCAGGAGCAGGGAATGCGGGTGGCAATGGAGGCCGCCGGATTTACCCCCACCGAGGCCGATGAGCTCCGGCGTGCCATGGGCCACAAGCGCTCCCGCGAACGGATGGAGGAACTGGGCGCGCGGTTGATCGGGGGAATGATCAGGCGGGGAATCGCCGAGGAAGCCGCCGAGCGTATCTTCCATCAGCTCTCCGCGTTCGCCGATTTCGGATTCGCCGAATCCCATGCCGCCTCATTTGCACTGTTGGTCTATGTCTCCGCCTACCTGAAGGTGTATTACCCGGCTGAGTTCTACTGTGCCCTGCTCAATGCCCAGCCGATGGGTTTCTATACGCCGGCTACCATTGTCTATGAAGCCCGGCGCAAGGGAGTGAGGATCTTCGGGGTCGATGCCCGCACCAGCCAGTGGGATTGTACTGTCGAGAAGGGTGCCGTCCGTCTGGGTTTTCGCACTATCAAACATGCCGGAGAATCAACCAGGGATATACTCAACGCAGCGCTGACTGAGCGACCGTTCGATTCCGTGGCCGATGTTGTCTATCGTTCCGGGCTCAGCCGACGGGCCCTGGAACAACTGGCCGTAATCGGTGGGCTCGACAGCTTCGGATTGGATCGACGGCAGGCGCTATGGGCGGTCATGGGGTTGGTGGGACGTTCGCAGGCGGAACTACAACTGCATACCCCGGAGAACGGCCGAAACACTTTACAGCCGATGACTACCGGGGAGCAGATTGTAGCCGATTTCGCGGGGATGGACCTGTCGGTGGGACCGCACCCGGTAGCGCTGCTTCGCTTACGCCTGAAAAGGCAACGCATACTCAGTGCTGAACAACTCGCGCACGTACCCGATAACACGCCCGTGACCGTGGCCGGCATGGTAGTGATCCGTCAGCGGCCGATGACCGCCAGGGGATTCGTGTTTCTCACGATGGAGGATGAAACGGGCTTTATCAATGTGGTCGTCAAGCCGCAGTTGCTCACGCGGTTCCGTCGCGAGGTTATCCACACCGGGGCACTGACGGTCAAGGGGGTGGTGGAGTCCAGCAGTGGTGTGGTCAATGTTATCGGTCACTGGTTCGCACCCTTGGAGTTCGATGAGCGGCCGATGCGTTTCAAATCCCGCGACTTTCGATAGGCGGCGGGCTGCCTCGCGCAAGTCCTTTGCCAACACCACTCGTCCCAACCTGCCCTTTCCTCGTGCCTACAGCATCAAAGCGCCGCCATTGACCGGGATGTACGCCCCGGTAACAAACTGCATATGTCCCGAGGCAACCGCGACTACCGCTTCGGCGATATCCTCCGGTTCCGCCACGCGACCCATGGGGGTCATGCGGGCAATCATCTCAAACGTCTCCGGTGGTTGTGAGGCGGTGGCATCGGTTCTGGTCAGGCCCGGTGCAATGGTGTACACACGAATTCCGGTACGCCCCAACTCCGTCGCCAGCGATTTCATAAG
>WJKG01000338.1 GCA_014729205.1 candidate division GN15 bacterium
ATCGAGCGTATTAGGCTGAAAGACAAAGAGATAGCAATCGAAGGGGAGTTTGCGCTACCCCCGCTGGCCCAGCTTTCCGGAGAGGATCAAGTATTTGTGGCCGCTTTTGTTCGCTGTCACGGATCGATCAAGAAGATGGAGCAGTTTTTTGGGGTGAGCTACCCCACGATCAAGAATCGGCTGAACCGGATCGGGGGCAAGCTGGACTTTGTAAATATCGAAACTGCGCCCGGCGATACCGACGTGCTGGACCGGCTCGAGAGCGGCGAGCTGAGCGTGGAAGAGGCTTTGAGAGAATTGAAGAAAGGAGAATAGATCATGTCAGGAGATGTACGCAAAGTGTTGGATATGCTGGCGGCCGGCAAAATAACGGTGGACGACGCCGAGAAACTGCTGGAGGCTTTGCATCAATCAGGTAGTCCGTCGGAGGCCGACTCGGCAGAATTGTCATCGGGTGGCCAGAAGAAGGCAAAGTTCCTGTGTGTTCATGTCGATCCGAAGGACGGTCGATCTCACGGACGACATGAGGGTAAGGTTCGGGTGAAGATACCGTTGATGCTTATCAAGGCGGGCGTGAAACTGGGCAAGTTTCTTCCCGAGGGAACGCGGGATCAGGTGAACGCCAAGTTGAGTAATCACGGACTCGATATCAACGTGAGCGATCTGGATTCGTCGGACCTCAATGCGTTCATCGAGAGCCTGCAGACCAGCAGTATCGACGTTGAAGATGATAAAGAGACGGTCCGAGTGTTTTGTTGCTGACAGTTTTTACGGTGACAGGAGGTCTTTCAGGAGATCTTTTGCCTGAGGGGCCTCTTCTTTGCGGACCTGCAGGTAGAGAAACTGATTCGCACCCAGCGGATTAATAAACGGCCGACCGTGATAACTCCCGCGCATGTCGTGGGGCATCACGTTGTGAATCCCGGCCTCATCGAGGATGGCCTTGGCCAGGATGATGGTCGAATGATCTGTCGTCTCGAAAACTGTCTCCAGTTCAATATACTCCATCTTCCCAGTCGACGTATCATCGTCCGACAATTCTGCAACGAGACGTTCATTGCAATCAGGGCAGAAGCTGATTTCCGGTCTGTACTCAAACCTGCATTTCGGGCAGAACATAGATCAATCTCCGGGAGGTGTTACAGTAGAGTCCTGCATGATCACTGGTCGGCGACTGTCTCTTTGAATTGAGCTGGCCAACTGTTCCAGTGCCATGTACATCCGTTCGTCCGGACGAATCCGTTCGACGGGCAGGAGGTTCAGGGCTCGCTGAGCCACCTCGGCGCTCCCTTCGAAATCACTCTGGGTCCGGAGCCCCCCGGCCAGGTTGATGAAGGCGCCGTAGAGGTTGTAGGCGAGCATCCGACTCGGCTGTTCGAGTGGTATATCGGGATTGTCGAAGCCACGAATAATCAGACGTTCAGAGAGGTTTTTTTTCAGAGCAGGCAGGTTCGGTCGAGCCTCGACCAGCGGCACAAACTTCCTGGTCATACCCTCCAACTGCCAGTGTCGGCTGGAGAAGATTAACTGGCGGGCGTCGACAGTCGTCGAGAGATAGACCGGACGGACACCCTCATTGGCCTTGAGAAGGTTGAGCAGGAGCCATTGACTCTGCATGAGGTATGAGCCACCCAAAGTCGGTTCGACGAAGAGCATGAGGGAATCATACACGATCGCTGAGTCGGCCAGGCCGTACCATTCTCGGCTTCCGGTCACAGGGATCACGATGGTCGTGTCACGCCAGGGAACGGGCTGACCGGGCGTTAGCAGGTGGTCGGGGAGGTTGCCGAAGATGGCAGAATCGCGCGACAGCACCTGCTCAACGTACCAATTGGCGTTGAGCAGGCTGAAGTTGAGGACGGTAACATCGGGGCGGTAATCCTCGACCACTACCTGGTACCAGAGGGGATAGGTGTCGTTGTCCCCACCCGTAATCACGATGGCGTTGGGCTCGACCGAATTGAGGATGCCACGGGCATAATCAACCGCGAACGTGCTTTCAGAGTAATTGTGACTCGTGTAATTGCGATCCAGTTGACCGACCGTGCCGATGAGGGCGAGGAATGCAATAACGCCCGCGACGAGGTGAGCATTCTTCTTCGTGCCTCGTATTTCTTTCCAGAGCGCGCTGAGTCCCAGCAGAGTTATGAGCGCGAAGATGACAAACGACGGCAAGTAGTGCCGATGAAGTGAGCGGAAATAGTCCGCCGGTATGTTGAAGTAGAGGACGGTCATGGCGACGGTCAGGAGGAACATGGCGGCGAGGGCCAGCGCAAAGCGCCGGCGGCGCCGTAAGACGGCCAGCCACCCGAGCAGTCCCAGAACTCCGGGGAAGAGCCCGAGCAGTGAAACGGACGAGTCGGTGTGGAGGTAGATGTTGCTGAAGGCGCGCCACCAGTCGGCAAACTGAACCGAAATCAGGTCAGCCTTTCGGGGGAAGAACTGGACCAGGAATCCCCCGCCCTGCTGTTTGATCGACACATAATCCCACAGCCCGGCGAGACTGTCGGGACTGCTCATGTTCAGGAACGGTTCTCGAACGGAGAGAGGAATCAGGGCCAGGGTCACCGAAAGTCCGACGATAAGTGCTCCCGCCGAGAGTAGCCAGGTGTGCAGGGAAGCCAGTACGGTCGGCTTTCGAATGAGGACTACAGCCAGCAGGCCGGGCAGGAGCAGGCTGTTGGTGCGGTGCACCGAGAAATCTATCCCGATCAGGAACGCGATGAGAACCAGCCACAGATAGGCTCGGGGTGAGTCTGCGTCTCGCCACCAGTTCAGGGTCATCATGAGAATAACGGCGGTTACGAGGCAGGTGAGGATGTAGGGCATGAACCGTCCGGCCTGCCTCCAGTATTCATCGCCAAGTCCAAGATGCAAAGCTGACAGAGTGAGCGTGACGAAGAGTAGCACAGCGAGTAGTGGTGACTTGTCTGACCGAACTTCATTGAGATCGATATACCGAGTCGCGGCGATCACGAGAATAGCCAGGGTTGAAGCCCCAAACACACCGGCCAGCAGATTGAGGGCAAAAGGAGTGCTGATCCAGAAGAGCAGATGCGACCAGATCCAGCCCAGGAGAATCAGAATCAGAGAGCCCGGGGGGCCGGGGATACCGAGGGTGCCGGCCGCCATGATGTCTTCGGTGTTGGCCCACCAACTGGGGTGCCGGAGACAGGTGAGGGCATAGACGAAAAAAGCGATGACGGCGGTACCTGTGGCACTAGCTAAGGTGAATCTTCGAATCGGGGAATGAGGGGCCATGGCGCTGTTTTCTTTCTCCGGGAACCACTTGTCGATCAGGGCGTTATGGTCCAAGCTACGATTCCGGGCCGGGTCTTGTCAATGATTGGGGAAAAGAAATGTAATGCAGACTAACTAAGTCCGCTAGTTTGCCGATATTGTAAGAGAGACTGAAATCGCCCAGAAATCTTAGTGAACGGGGTATCGATGTACCAGATCACGCGCACAGAATATGGATTTCATCTGACGTTCGGCGGCGTCATGACGACCGAGGAAGTGGCTGAGTGGTGTAAAGAATTTTGTCCGATGGCAGATGAAGTCCAACAAGATTTCTGTGTATTTGTGGACATGAGA
>WJKG01000339.1 GCA_014729205.1 candidate division GN15 bacterium
CCATGACAGATGGTGTCAGTATCCAGGTCAGAGCCAAAAAACAGGCGACCATAAGCCAGCATGCGCGAGATCTCATGGGGGAAGATTTCTCCTTATCCGAGGGTGAACCAAGCGAGCCGGGCGGTGGTGGCTCGCAGCTCTATTTTCCCGGGTGAGGACAGGGAAAAACACTGTCTGTGCCAAGGTTTTACACTAGCAGTAGAAATATAGGTCTCCGGTGGGATTTGTCAATCAAACAACGATTCTGACGGAACGCTCTTGAATCCTGTATGGTAATCAGAAATAGGGATTGGGCCTGGTGGACACCAGGGGTAACGGCTCAAGCAGCCGTAGCCGGCTCCTTGGTGCGCGGCAGGTCTTCCTCGACCCGCATTCCGTCGCGGATGATAATCTTGGCGGGTGTACCGGCGACGGTGCAGTCGGAGGGTACATCGCGCATCACAACGAAGCTGTTGGCACCGATCTTGACATTGTCGCCCACCACGATGGGTCCGAGCAGGGTGGCGCCGGTCCCGATGAAGACGTTATGTCCGATGGTGGGATGGCGTTTTCCCTGGTGTTTACCGGTACCGCCGAGAGTGACGTTGTGGAAGATGACACAGTTGTCGCCGATGATGGTGGTCTCACCAATGACGACTCCCATCCCATGATCGACGAAGAACCCCTTGCCGATAGTGGCCCCCGGGTGGATCTCCAGACCGGTGAAGAAGCGCACGATCTCCGAGAAGAACCTGGGGACAAAGGGCACCCCGAGTCTGTAGAGGAAATGATTCAGCCTATGAAACGTAATGGCCCACAGGCCGGGATAGAGTAAGAACTCGATATTGCGGGCTGCCGGGTCATTGCGGTAGATGGCCTTTATGTCTTCGAATGTCGCGAGCATATATGCTATAGATCGGTTCATGGCCGCTTTTAGTTAAGGCCGCCCGGGTTACCTCTCCTCAAAGAGGCTGGTGGACACGTAGCGCTCACCGGTATCGCAAACGAAAGTAACCACGTTCTTATCCGGACCGAGTTTATCCGCTACTTGTAGTGCCGCCCAGACGATGGCTCCGGATGAAATCCCCGCCAGGATGCCTTCCTCGCGGGCGAGTTTCTGAGCCATGATAAAGGCGTCCTTGTTGGCGACCTTGATTACCTGATCGACGACGCTCTTGTCGTAGTTGTCCGGGACAAATCCGGCGCCAATGCCCTGCAACGGATGCGGGCCGGGGTCACCGCCGGAGAGGACCGGCGAGTCACTTGGCTCGACCGCTACTACCTGGCAATCATACTTTTCCTTGAGGACTGCTCCAGCGCCCGAAACGGTACCGCCGGTGCCGACGCCGGCGACGAATGCATCGAGTGGCACATCGCCCATGTCCTGAATGATCTCCGGCCCGGTTGTCTTGCGGTGGATCTCCGGGTTGGAGGGATTCGAGAACTGCATCGGCTGGAAATACCCTTTCTGCTCGACCAGTTCCTGTGCCCTGGCGATAGCACCGTTCATGCCTTTTTCCTTCGGGGTCAGAATCAGCTCGGCCCCGAACTGCTTGAGGAGCGCCCGACGCTCGAGTGACATGGACTCGGGCATGGTGAAAACACACTTATAGCCCTTGGCGGCGGCTACCATGGCCAGCGCGATACCGGTGTTGCCGGAGGTTGGCTCGACTATCACTGTATCCGGGGAGAGCTTACCAGCTTTCTCGGCAGCCTCGACCATGGCTACACCGATTCGATCCTTCACGGAGCTACACGGGTTAAACGACTCCATCTTGGCATATACGGTAGCAGCACCTTTCGGCACAACCCGATTGAGCTTAATCAGCGGCGTCCGCCCCACGGCCTGGACAATGTTATCATAGCGCATACTGAAGTCCTCCTGTTGCTGTTATATCGGCGGCCGAACCGTATGAGTTAGAACAGCCGTTCAGTCCCGTGAGTTCTGACCGGTCGGTCTTCTGCGTTGCAATACAGAGAATACGCAATCGGCGCCCGGTGTTTTTGCCCTGTCAGGGGGCGAAATCAGCTTGGAGAATCGAGGTGTTGGGAGTACTTTTGCCAGACGGCGGCCGGTGTTGTTCGACCGCGAGTGTACCGCATAACCGTGGAGCCGACATACATGGGGTTCTTCGAGAACTATCTTGGCGAATTCTGGGCCCTGATGACCGCTATCACCTGGTCGTCGGCAGTGATTCTCTTCAAGAAGAGCGGCGAGACAGTTCATCCGCTGGGACTGAGCCTGTTTCGGACGGTGCTGGCCACGGCCCTGTTTATCCCGACTGTCTGGATCATGGGTCACGATGTCTTCCACGACGCCTCCTCGACTGACTACTCGATCATCCTGCTTTCCGGCCTACTGGGAATTGGTCTGGCCGACGTACTCTATCTGCAGTGTCTGAACACGCTGGGAGCGAGCTTGACGGCTATCGTTGACTGCCTTTACAGCCCGTCGGTGATTGGCCTTTCCATGATCTACCTGGGCGAATCCCTGAACTTCATGCAGATGGTCGGGGTGTTGCTGATCATCTCAGCCGTGCTGACCGCTACCGGTATGCGTAAGGCCCACAAGCTGGACATGAGGACGATCTTGCTGGGCGTACTATGGGGCGGACTGGCGATGTTCTTAACGGCAGTGAGCATCGTCATTGTCAAGCCGGTGCTCGATCAACAATCGCTGGTCTGGGTGAACCTGTGGCGAACCATGGCAGGCATGGTCTTCCTCAGCGCCGTGTTGTCGCTGCACCCGCGACGAATGAGTATTGCCCGATCGGTGATTGCTGCGGACCGTCGGGTCTATACCTGGGCCGGCTCGTTCCTGGGGACCTATGTGGCTGTCATGATGTGGCTGGCGGGGCTGAAATACACCCAGGCCTCGGTGGCGGCAGCGCTGAATCAATCCAGCAACATCTTCATTTTTGTTTTCGCCGGGCTCTTTCTCAAAGAGCAACTAACGCCTTTAAAAACGGTCGGGATTGTCCTGGGGGTTGGGGGCGTGCTTCTCGTGACGTTGTATTAGCCATCAAAAGAATACCGGCGACTCAGGAAGCAGCATAACCTCAGTCGCCGGTGTCAATTTATAGCGGTACGGGGATTCGAACCCCGGTTACATGGCTGAGAACCACGCGTCCTAACCCCTAGACGATACCGCCAAAATCCGTTGCGTAAAGCTAAAGAAGCAACAGCCCCAAGATATATGCTCGACTTCGGTTGTCAAGAATTCCTGAGGTGTTGTCTTTCAATAAGTTAGAGCTATTGGTTGGATTAAAGCTCATGATTGCAATAACTTAGCAAATAGCCCGATTCCACAGCCAGATTGATATTTTTCCAACTTTTGCATACGCCAATTTGGCAGTGAAGGCATCTATTGTGGCATGATTACCGTAGGTGAGCTTTCGATCTATTGCCTCATGTTTGATCGAGTAGCCAGTGAAACCCGGTCGTTTTGGGGTTTCATCGGGTGTGGTCATATCGTATATTGCCGGGCAAAACGACTATTTTTCGGGAGGTTTCATGGCGGTGCGTTCCAAATTGGCGAAAAAGCACAAGGAATTGACTTTCAAGCAGATAGATTACACGATTGACTATCACCCGCGGGGGGTGAAGTCGACCGATGATCTCAAGGCCTGTCGGGAGATCATTGGTCAGCAGCGAGCGATCGATGCGGTCCGCACGGGTCTAGCCGTAAAGAGTACCGGTTACAATATCTTCGTCACCGGTTCGGCGGGCACCGGGCGAATCACCACTGTCAAGCATCTGCTCGAACAGCTCGAACATGGCCACCCGGAGTTATTCGATGTCTGCTATGTGAACAACTTCAAGAACGAGGATCGTCCCCGCGCGATCACATTCCAGGCAGGTGAAGGGCGCAAGTTCAAGAAAGACATAGATTACCTGATCACGACACTCCGGAAGGTCGTGCCCAAGATATTTATGTCAGAGGACTACAAGGACCGTCATGATCGCGTAGTTCGGGAGTTCGAGGGCCGTCAGAAGACTTTGATCCGCCAGTTTGAGGACAAGCTATCAGAGGCGGGATTCGTCATGGTGCAAATCCAGTCGGGGATGGGAGCCCGCAATGAGATTCAGCCGCTGGTTGATGAGGAGCCGGTTTCTCTGGAGAAGCTGGAGCAACTGGCCCGCGAGGGGAAGTTCTCGCTTTCGAAGCTTGATGAGATGCGTCGGCAGTGGGACAGTCTGCGTCGCGACTTCGATTTGACAACGGTTGAGTCCAAGAAGCTGAACGCGAAGCTGGAGGATGCCATCGAGAAGCTGAATTACTCGATGGTGGCACCGCTGGTATCGGATAAGGTCAATCTGCTCAAACGTCGCTACCCTGATGACAAGGTTGTCGAGTATCTGGAGGAGGTTGAGGAAGCGCTCACCAGTGACCTGGACCGGTTCCGCGAGGCGCAGCCCAGACGAGGCGAACAGGATGCACCCCCCTTTCGCAAGCGGGAGCCCTTCGAGGAATTCGGGATCAACCTGATCCTGGACAACTCCGAGACCCAAGACGTGCCGATTGTCACTGAGAAGTCACCCTCGTATAAGAACCTGTTCGGCTCGCTCGAGCGTGTTGTTGACCGTTATGGCTACTGGCGTACTGACTTCACTCGCATCTTCGCGGGTTCGTTGCTGAAAGCGGCTGGGGGATTCCTGATCGTTAATGCAACCGACCTGCTTATAGAGCCGGGTTCGTGGATCCATCTGAAGCGGACGCTTCGCGACGGTGAGTTGGAGATCGCTGCCTTCGACCCGCTGTACATGATGGCGGGTTCCGGTATCAAGCCGGAGCCGATTCCAATTTCGGTCAAGGTAGTGCTCATTGGTGAACCGCGTATGTACCATTTGCTCTGGCGGCTCGATGAGGACTTTAAAGAGGTGTTTAAAATCAAGGCCGAGTTTGACACGGTCATGCCAATGAACAAGAAGAACCTGAAGTGTTACTATGAGTTCGTTCGGTTGATCACCGAGAAGGAGAATTTGGCACCATTCGAGGTGTCCGGCTTACAGGCGGTTGCAGAGTATGGACGTCGACTGTCCGGTCGTCGTAACAAGCTCAGTACGCGCTTCGCCGCGCTTACCGATGTCATACGTGAGTCTGCCTATTGCTGCCAGAAGCGCCGGCGCAAGATGGTGCAGCGCGCCGATGTCCACCAAGCGATCCAGGACCAGGAATCGCGGGTGGACCTGATAGAGGACAAGATCCAGGAGATGTTCGAGAACAACACGCTGATGGTGTCGACCACCGGTACCGAGGTGGGTCAGATCAACGGGCTTTCGGTGTACAACCTCGGGGAACACATGTTCGGTCGGCCGACTCGGATAACGGTGGCGACCTCGCTCGGCAAGGCGGGAGTGATCAATATTGAGCGCGAGGCGGATCTTTCGGGGCCAATCCACAATAAGGGGATCGCTATTCTCACCGGGTATCTCAGACGGATGTTTGCCCAGGACAAGCCGCTGGTCATGTCGGCCTCGGTATCGTTCGAGCAGTCGTACGGCGGAGTCGACGGCGACAGCGCCTCGTCTACCGAGATCTATGCTATCCTCTCGTCGTTGTCCGGAGTACCGATCAAGCAGTCGATCGCGGTAACGGGGTCAGTGAACCAGATGGGTGAAATCCAGCCCATTGGCGGAGTGAACCACAAGATAGAGGGCTTCTACGACGTGTGTAAGTCCAATCGGCTGACCGGTTATCAGGGCGTGATCATTCCGTGGCAGAATGTCGAGGATTTGATGCTGCGTCCCGATGTTACCGAGGCGATCAAAGCTGGCAAGTTCCATGTCTGGCCGGTCAAGACAATTGAGGAGGGTATTGAGATCCTCACGGGCCAGTCGGCTGGCAAGCGAGGTCGCAACGGGAAGTTCACATCGGGGAGCATTCTGGCCAGGGTCGATGACAAGCTGCGAGAAATGGCCATGGCCTATCAGAATTTCGGCCGCCCCGAAAATGACAAGAAGGTGGCCGTTAAGAAGAAGTAGTACTCAGTAGCCAGCGCGCATTGAGGACAAAGGTAAGAGGCGCGACTCGGATTGTCCGGGTCGCGCCTCGGTGTTTTCTGAACACTGTTTCTGGATGCGTTTAAAAGTCGGCTCCCAGCGAGAAATAGGAAGTAGGCTTGTCCGAGACATCCTGGTAGTCGGTTGACCAGGCCAGGTCGTATCGTAACAGCAGGAAGCCCAGATTGGCCCGCATACCGAAGCCGAAGCCGCTCTTGATGTCCTCGAGGTGTCCGCCGCCTTCACTCGACCCCCCCTTGAAGTTGCCATCATCCCAGGCGGCGCCAAAGTCCCAGAACAAAGCACCCGTCACACGACTGATCGCAATCGGGATGGGGAAGCGCATCAAGAAGTACTCGATCATAGGATACCGGAACTCCAGGTTCATCAGGGCGTACCGGTTGCCTGAGTACTCGTAGTAGTCGTGGCCCCGCAGCGGCGTGATAACATCGGCGAAGTACAGGTTCTCCTCTTCGTATACCTCGGCATCGACAGTACGATTACCGATCCAGTTGGTGGTACCACCCAGGAAGTAGCGCTTGGGGGTACCGCCGAAAGACGCGCCGCCGGCGAGCCTGAAGGCGAGCGAGAACCGTTCGGCGAAGTGCCAGTAGCGACGGTAGTCGAGATCGATGGCATAGTAGTTGACGCGGTCATTGTCGCCGAACACGCTGCCACCACCGCTTAGAGCCAGTTTGGAGCGGCGTCCGTTGATAGGACCAGTTATACCCCAGAGGATATTGTCGGTGACATAGGCGAATTCAGCATTGAGCGCTGCTGTGTTGCGGTTATCACGCGGGTCATCGAAATCGTAGAACTGGCGATCGATGAAGTACTGGCCCGCTGTTAGCTCCAGACGACTGAAGGTCGAGAAAGGTCGGCTGGCATAGAATTGCAGGCCGTAGAAGCGATCCGAGAAGAGGTGATCGAAGGAATCCTCGTAATAGTTCTTCGTGTGAAAGAGCCCGACGCCGAAGTTCGTCCGATGGCGATTATAGAAATAGAAGGCCTGGACATTGGCCTGATCGATGGTGTTGACGAGGTCGGTGGCGAAGATGAACTGGTGATTCCCCAGATAGTCTGAGAACACGAATACGGATTGCCCTCTCAAGCCGAAGAAGGTGTCATAGGCAAAGCCGCCTCCGGCAAAGTCAGGAGTGAACTTGGTTTCGTACTCTTTGACCTCGAACTCGCCATCACGGGGTCCGGGGATGGAATCGAACTGCTCGGGTTCTTCCTGACCACGGGCACCGAAAGAGCCCTGCACGTCATCGGAAACATCCACGAACATTGAATCGAGTGGCTGCAGCTCTTCCTCACTGATATAGACAAACTCACCATCGTGAATACCGGTCTCTGTAATCACCGAGTCTTCGGCCGCCAGCGTGTCTGTTGTCTCGGTCGCGTCGGTCTTGGCGTCGAGCGTATCCAGAATAGTGGTGTCGGTGTCGGCCTGGGTGCTGTCCATAAGTTCGGCGAACTCCTCGGGGTCAACTTCATAGACGACGTATTCATCTATGGGGCTGGCAACATCGAGTGGGTCCTCCAGCGGCTCAGGTACGCCCTTTTGGGCCAGTTCGGCCTCGCGCAGCAGGTTGTATTTGCCCATTGCAAAATCGGTAAGAGTCAGGACGCCATCGTCGCCGGCGGGGACCAGTTCGTCGAGTGTGAAGATATCGAAGCTGCCGCGGAAGAAAGCGGAGAATGCAATCTTGTCACCATCGGGCGACCAGGAGATGGAGCGCACACCACTGAGGATATCCGTTACGGCGTAGACTTTATCCTTATCAAGATAGGCTACATAGATATTATCTATGCCGTTCCGGTTAGAAATGAAGGCAAGTTTTGTCCCGTCGGGTGACACTTTCGGGGACATATTGGCCCCGAAGCCCACGTCAAGCGGGGTGATGATTCCGGTTTCGATATCGACAGTATGCAAGTTATAGGAGCCATAGGTGAAGTTTCCGGGCATGTACGCCTCGGGGCCCGAGTACATGGTTCCGGCCTGCGGAACCGCCGGGTTCTGTGGATGGTAGCGATCTGAGGAGAAGACAATGCTCTTGGAGTCGGCCATCCAGGATGGCTCTGTGTCATCATGGCGGTCGGCCATGATTCGGGTCACGGTGTCAGTGCTGACTTCATAGACCCACAGGTCGCGACGGTCACCCTCAAGGGCCGAGAAGACGATCCGCTCACCATCCGGGGACCAATCGGGATTGACGATACTGTTGAACTCGTAGCGTTTGACCTCAGCCACCTCGCGCTCGGTCATATCATACAAGAAGAGTGCGTCGCGGCCGTGCGATTTGGCAACAAAGACCATCTGGCGACCGTCGGGAGAGAACGAGACACCTGAGACATACGAGTGCAGTGACTCCAGACCGCCGGTTCGCGATGAGGTCACCAGGCGATCGGTAATCTCACCCGTGACAGCATCGATCAGAACGATCTCGGTGAAATCTGATTCGTCGGTGAAGATGGCAATTTTATCCCCGTCGGGTGTGTACACCGGCTTTTCGTTGTAGTACGAGCCGTCCTCACGGGCTTTGGTCAGCTGGTCGGCGAATTCATCGGCTTCCTGGCGGGTGGCGATATCAGGCCAGTAGCGTCGCTTCATCTCCTTGGAGAACTCTTCCCACAGCTCCTTCTCGGTGATGCCGTAGGTCTCTTTGAGAGCTTTGTTCATACTGAGGTGGATTTTCCCCTTGCGCAGCACCATCCCCAACTTCTCCTCACCGTAGGTATCAGCGAGGTATTTGACCATGGCCTGTCCCTGGCGATAGGCCATGTAGCCGCCGATATAGCCGATGGGCTGCAAGTAGCCGTTGATGGCGGCATCGCGCATGAACATGTCCGAGTGATAGTCCCAGCCGTGTCGTGAGGAATACTCAGCGTATCCTTCAGCGTACCAGAGCGGGATCTGGAACAGCCGGTTGCGGGATATGAGCGACGAAAGATTGTTGCCGTAGAGCAGATCGAAGGTGACGGCGTGTGTGAGCTCGTGATGCAGAACGTGGCGGAAGTCCTCGTAGGAGCCATTGAAGGGCAGCACCATGCGGTTCTTGAAGATCTCGGTGAAGCCACCAACCCCTTCGGGCAGCAGTGAGGAAGTGATGTTGGTTTGTTGGAAGTCGTTAGGCGAATTGTACAGGAAAACCGGGATACGGTCCTGTATCAGGTAGTTGAGTTCGCGGGAGACCTCGACATAAGAAGACTCCAGGACGGCGGCACTGAATTTGGCCAGCTCGTAGCTGTCTTCGTAGAAGTAGATATCGAATCTTCGGGTTTGGATGTAGCTCCAATCGAAGTCACGATAGCGAACCTTGTTTTTCCCGAAATATGTTTCCTGCGCCTGAATGAATGTCGGGCTGACAATCAACATTGCCAGCACTGCCAACAGAACCTTTTTCATTGAAACCACCACCTTCTACGCCTTGGGGGTGTTATCACTTGTGCTACTTGTGGTTAACAACACCGTCAGCCTCCATATGTCTGATATCGGCCAAGGGTGCTATCTTTATCGCATGGGGCAGTTGCAATGGCTCCTTTGCTCTAATTTTGCACAGTTGCTATTCATTCTTGCGTTCGACCGAGGCGCCCAGCCGGTTCAGTTTCTCATCGAGATGGTCATAGCCACGATCGATATGGTAAACGCGCAGAACCTCGCTGGTTCCGCTCGCTGCCAGACAGGCCAGCACAATCCCGGCGCCGGCTCTGATATCGCTGGCCATGACCTCGGCTCCGGACAGACCGGGTACACCATGTATGACGGCCTCGTCCCCGGAGACGTTGACATCGGCTCCCAAACGCCTAAGCTCCATGCAATGCGAGAACCTATCTCTAAAAACGGTCTCGCGCACCCGGGAGGTTCCCTCGGCAATGCAGGCAGCGGCCATAATGCATGCCTGCAGGTCAGTCGGAAAGCCCGGGAAAGGATAGGTGGTAATCATGACCTGTTTGAGGCGTTTTGGTCCCTTGACCTCTACACTTCGCGGTGATTTTGTGACCTGGCAGCCCATTTCCATCATTTTATGCAGGACCACCGTCAGGTCGTCCGGATTAATGCCAGTCACCTTTACCTTCCCACCGGTAATAGCGGCACCCAGCAAGTAGGTACCAGCTACAAGACGGTCACCGCTGACGGAATATTCAACGGCTTTGAGACGTTTTACGGGTTCGACTACGATGGTTGGAGTGCCCGCGCCGTGGATTTTGGCGCCGGCCTGATTGAGGAAATCGGCAACATCCACAATCTCCGGATCGCAGGCAGCGTTGGCTATGACCGTCTTCTTACTGGCCATCACGGCGCCGAAGAGGACGTTCTCGGTACCAGTGTGGCTGGGGCGATCGAAGTAAATGGAGCCACCTTTGAGTGGTTTCCCCTGGGCCATGACGTAGCCTGAGCGCTCGGTGATTCGGGCTCCGAGGGCGCGGAAGCCCTTAATGTGCAGGTCGACCGGTCGAGCAC
>WJKG01000340.1 GCA_014729205.1 candidate division GN15 bacterium
AAACATCAGGTGTGGCCAGCTTCTCGTGGAAACGTTCTTGCGCCGAAAGCCACTTGATCCGCATGCTGTCGCCCTGCTCGGACACCATTCGGTGTCCCATTGGCGAGATGGGGCACATGGGATCCTCATTGAGCATACTGCCCGGAATGGCCGGTGCATAGTCATCGAGCAGGCCATGCAGTTGACGGATCAGCCGGCTCTTGGCCTGACCGCGGAGGCCAAGCAGAATGAAATTGTGCCGAGAGAGTAGTGCGTTTTCAATCTGTGGAATGACCGTGCGATCATAGCCGACAATACCCTCAAAGAGCGGTTTGCCCTCGGCGAGTCGCTTCTTGACGTTATCACGAAGCTCATCCTTGACCGAGCGTGGTGTGTATCCCTGTTCCTTGAGTTCCCCCAATGTCTTGGGCAAGGCGTTGTGTTCCATTTGGTTCTATCCTCAGTCGTTGCAGGTTTGAACTCGCGGCTCCGCCCATGTGATCCCCTCGGAAGCCTTGATATCGCTTGTGGTGTAACAACAGAAGACGGCGACAGGTTCAGATCATATCGCCGTGTTGCTTTCGGGATTGTGACGTGACAGGTTCAGGAGCAGCTACGGCGCGAGTGACTTGAAGTATTGATCACGATCGGCCTTGGGGACCGAGGAAGTCGGCAACTGCAAGACCTCCACCGTCCGTCCTTGTGTTCCCTTAATGACAACAATATCGCCCGGCTTGACCTGATAGGCTGGCTTGGCATTGCTGCCGTTGACCTCAATCATCCCACTGTCAGCCAGTTTCTTGGCAATGGTACGACGCTTCACGACACCTACCGTGGAGAGGAAATCATCGAGTCGCATCGACATCCCTCACGTCGACATACGTCTTATCCTTGAGCTCGATGATCCAGTCGTCGATCAGTTTAGCGGTCTTGTCCTGGCGGGCCATCTCCTTGATTTGGTCGAAATCGTCCTTGATCGTCATCTCTGACTCGGGACGATAGTCAAGCAGGTGCAGGATGTGTACGCCCCGTTCAGATATGACGGGCCCCCGAAACTCGCCCGGTGTCTGCCAGCCCTGGACAACGTCTTTGAACCTTTGCGGCAGATCCTCGAGTGCAAACCAACCGAGTTCCCCGCCCTGGGCACGGGTGTCGTCATCACGAGAATAGGCCTTGGCCAGTTCACGGAAGTCGGCCCCCGAGCGCGCCTCGGCCAGCAGGGAGTCAGCCAGTTGCAAAGTGCGGGCGGTGTCCGCGGCAGAAGGTGTCACCGGCAGAACGATATGGCGCAACTTGATGCGTTCATCGCGCTTGCCCTCGCAGGTCAACACATGGTAGCCCAGCGGCGAACGAATGACGCCGGAGATATCGCCGACATTCAGATTGAAGGCTGCACGTGACAGCTCCGGTATGAGATCGTCGCGGGAGACATAGCCGAGGTTACCACCATTGGCCGCAGCGCCCAGACCGGAGTAGCGCGAACTGATGGAGGCGAAATCGGCGCCCTCGAGCACACGCTGGCGCAACTCACCGATCTGCGCCCTCACGGAGTCTTCGATTTCATCCGAAGCGGTCGTGTGAAGCAGTATATGGGCAAGTTTCACTGCCTCTGGCTGAATGGGGATTGAGTCGCGGAACTGGTTATAGAACTCCTCTACCTCGTGCCGTGAGACGGAGACGTTGTAGAGCTTGCTCTGCACCAGGCGCTGCTTAAGGATCTGGTTTTCCACTTCATCACGGTACTGGCGTTTGAACTCGCGCAGAGTGAACCCTTCGCGCCCCAGTGCTGACAGGAATTCGTCGTTGGTTTCAAATTGAGAAGCGATCCGTGCGATGTGTTCATCGAGCGCCTGTTCTAC
Organism: candidate division GN15 bacterium; assembly: GCA_014729205.1. Classification (GTDB taxonomy): domain Bacteria; phylum Zixibacteria; class MSB-5A5; order GN15; family FEB-12; genus WJKG01. The sequence continues at coordinate 1,839 of WJKG01000340.1, forward strand.
TTCGTCCTCGCGTACCACGATAGAGGTATCCTGACGGGCGGCGATCAACAGCAGTTGATCCTGAATCATCTGCTCCAGGACCATTTCCTTGAGCGAATCAAGCTGATCCTGATTCCGGGGGCGCTGCCCGGACTGTACGAATAGCATCTGCAGCTGGCCGGCAAGTTCTGAGGCCAGAATCACTCGGTCACCAACGACGGCTGCAATGCGATCGATAACCTGCCGTTCCTCTAGGTCACCAAGCGATTGCGAGGTTGACTGAGTATTTGCCGTTCCTGCCGCCAGCAGCACGGCAACAATGATAAGCCATAAGGTGGGGTTCACGCTTCGTGCGGATCTGCCGGATGTGCTGGGGGACATAGTCTTCATTCCGCTCACGTATTATCCCTGGGTCTCGCCCGTCTGCTGGGTCTGGTAGTCGCTCTCGTCGATAGTCGACCAGATAGCGTCCTCATTGACGACAATGCGGACCTCTTTCTTTCGCTCGTTGACCCAGTTTTCGATGGCATGGTTCTTCTGTTCAGTACGAAGCTTATCGAGGATGATACGCTTCTGGCCCAGGTAATCCTTCAGGGCGCTTTCCTGCTTCTCTTCGACATAGATCACGCTGTACATGCCCGGACGCTGGCCGGTCACCGGGCCGGCGACCCTTCCCTCGGAGGTTTCCCAGGCCAGATCGAACATGCTGGGGAACCAGTCGCGCTCGATGAACCCGAGATCTCCCTGCGCCGAACGTTTGCCCGGACGTTTAGTGTGCTTGCGAGCGTACTCACGGAACTCAGGCAGGCTCCAGTTC
>WJKG01000341.1 GCA_014729205.1 candidate division GN15 bacterium
GAATCCCACACCGTAACCCTTATACAAGCTGCTGACCGGTTTGATGTTGTCCCACTGGAGCCAGGAGTTGCCGGCGTCGAAAAACATCAGTCCGTACAACTGCTGCTCGATTATGGGAAACTGCAGCTCGAGGTTCGCTACCAGCATGTAGTTACCACGCACCCGGGCTTCATAAGAGCTGAAAACAGTGTCGTCCGGTTGGTCAACCCCGGGAATGCGGTTTGGATCGTTGTAGTAGTAGAGCGTGTCAGACTGCGTCACCAGCGAATCTGGCGTCAGGATACCGTCGTCATAGCCACGGATGATACCATCGTACGCTGTTCCACCGGGCGTGAATCGGTCGGAGACCAGAATGCGCGCGTCGTCGCCAGTTGTCACAAGACCCGCTTCAAACTTGGCAGCCAGGGCGAACTTCCAAAACACAGGAATGAACTTGGCTGCGGAGAACAGATGTCGCTGGTACTCCCAGTAGCCTCCGAGCAACCCACCAGTGTTCTCAAACGTATACGAGACCTTCGATCCCTTGGTAGCAAACTCCGGGAGGTTCCTTGAGTCGCGAATCAGCGTAAACGACCAGCGCGATGCCGTCAACCAATCCTCTTCGTACTCCAGCAGTGATCCGGGATACGGCCCATGAACACGACTGCCAAGGAAGCTGTCGTTGCGGGTGCCATCGGCATCGTCCTGGTCGTCGTAGAAGTAGCTCGCCTGATACGAATTGCGGTCGACGTAGTTGTCATCGAAATCAAAGAACCGGTTTCGCTCCAGACGATATGAGGTGTACACCCGGAAGTAGCGATCCGGCCAGCTCAACCGCCGACCAACGCGAATTGATGCACCGCGGCGACCTTCAGTGTAATCATCGAACCAGTTGCGGTTGGTGAGGTAGCCGCTGAGACCGAGCAGTGTCGGTCGACCCATCAGCCACGGTTCGGTGAAGCTGACCGAGACTGAGTTGCGGTTGCTGCCGAACTCAACATTGAAGGCCAGCGTCTGTCCCTCACCGCGGAAATTGGGAATAGCCATGCCAACATTGCCGACAAGCTTGTCCTGGCTGTTGTATCCGGCGCCGGCGTTAATCTGCCCTGTCTGCTTCTCCTCGACCTCGAACTCGATGTCAACATCGCCACTCGGCAACTGGACGGGATTCGGAATAACTTGGGTGAAGTAGTTCAGCGCCATCACGTCGCGTACCGATCTGATAAGCAACTGACGATTGAATATGTCGCCGGGAATTGCAGAGAGCTCTCGACGAATCACCTTCTCCTTGGTCTTCGTATTTCCCACGATCCTGACCATATTGATCCGTGCCGGGAGGCCTTCTGTGATTTCGTACGTAATGTCAATAACTGAGTCGGCGCGGGTCGTGCGCTCATCGAATATACGCACATGAAGGTGACCGATATCATGATAGGCTGTGTACAGCTCCACCATCGACTCTTCGTACTCTTCAAGATCGAACACATCACCAGTACTGAACTTCAGGCGGCTGCGAAGATACTCCTCATTGAGCACCTCGTTGAATTTGAACGTGGTGTTACCGAAGTAATACCGCGGACCCTCGTACACATCCAGGTAAATGGTCATCCGGTTACGCGAGGTATCTATCGTCATCGAATCAGACCTCAGGTAAGCATCGATATACCCTCGGTTGTGAAACGCCTGGACGAACTTCTGTAAGTCTTCTTCGTATTTCTCTTGAGCAAAGTCCGAACTGCGCAGAAATCCCCGTTTCCGGTTGCGCATCTTGGAGATGGCGTCCTCGTCGCTGACACCCTCGTTACCGGTGACAACAACCTTCTCGACCTTGATCTTTGATTTCTCGTCGACAGAGAACGACAGCGTGGCTGCCGACGAATCCAGCGTGTAGCTCAGGTCGCTGTCGACTTCTGCCAGGAAGTATCCTTCCTCGGCGTACATGTCTTTGATCTTCTGTTTTGATTGGTAGATCAGGTAAGGGGAGATATAGCCGCCGACACCGAGCCCAAGCTCGTCCTTGATATCCCGGTCGTCAATCTTCTCATTGCCCTCGATGTCGAGGCCGGCCAGCTTGGGCAGTTCCTCGACAACAATACTCACCTTGAGCCCGCCGGGAACTTCCTTACCCTCGATTCGAACATCACCGAATATCCCGAGTCCGTAAAGACGTCGGACCGTTTCGGCGACTGCTCCGGGGGTGAGACGTTCGCCTACCTCCAGAGAGGACACGCCCAGGATGAGAGCCTCGCTGGCCACCCGGTTGCCGACCGTCTCGATCTCGACCACCGTGTAGTCAGTCTGGGCCTCTGCCACGGTTGGCAGGCACAACAGACCGACTGCGATTACGATTATCAGGTGAGCTATCCGTGCCCGGGAATGGTCCATATGATCAGGGTTGCTTCTGTTACGGGGCAATGATCTTGTTGACTTTGATCTCCGAATAATCCTGACGATGTCCCTGGGTCCGACGGTACTTCGTGCGACGCTTGTACTTGTAAACCAGTACTTTGTCGTCCTTACCGTGATTGAGCACTTCGGCCTGAACCGAGGCGTTTTCGATCAGCGGTGTCCCGATCGTCGAGTTGTCGCCATCGCGAATGATCAGGACCTCGTTGATATCAAATGTCTGGCCCGGTTCGACCGACTGCTGCGGCACCTTAAGAACATCGCCCTCGTCGGCCGCAAACTGGAACCCGGAAAGCTGAAACACAGCGTACATTTGCCTTTATCCTCCAAGTACATAGAGTATTGTCATTATTCCAGCCAAATCACTAATCCTATGAAAATCGGCCGATAAGTCAAGGCAAAACTGCAACGCTTACCGTAAACCAAAACCGGATTCCACGTGTTTAGACCACTGAATACAGCCGATGTTCCCGGCCGGATGACAGATAATACGATCGCTGTTTGTGATTGTTCACCCCATCCAGGATCATATATTGAAGAATTGCGTATCACTTCCGGTAGCCCGTGTTAAGTGCAATCAACCTGACTAAGGAGCCTATGAGCAAGATACCGGTCACAACTGAATCATCACCGTTCAAACTGGTTTCGTCCTACGCCCCCAAAGGCGACCAACCCCAGGCCATCACAGAGCTTCTGAAAGGTCTCGAAGACGACCAGAAATACCAGACTTTGCTTGGTGTGACCGGGTCGGGCAAGACCTTCACCATTGCCAACGTCATCGCACAATACGGCCGTCCGACACTGGTCATCTCGCACAACAAGACACTGGCTGCCCAGCTCTATGGAGAGCTCAAAGCGTTCTTCCCGGAGAACGCGGTCGAGTTCTTTATCAGCTACTATGACTACTATCAGCCAGAGGCCTATCTCCCCACGACTGACACGTTCATAGAAAAGGACACCTCGGTCAATGAAGACATCGATCGACTCCGACTGCGAGCGACAGCATCGCTCCTCGACCGGCAGGACGTTATAATCGTCGCCTCCGTCTCCTGTATCTACGGCCTGGGGTCACCATCGGAGTACAAGCGACAGTTCCTCTTGCTGCATCCGGGTGATGAACACGACCGTGACCACGTCATTCGCCGACTGATCGACATTCACTACAACCGTAACGATGTTGACTTTTCGCGCGGTAACTTCCGGGTGCGCGGCGATACAATCGAGATCATTCCGGCCTACTATGAGAACGCCTTCCGCATTGAGTTCTTTGGCGATGAGATCGAGCGCATCACTGAAATCCACCCCCTGACCGGCGAGATCATCGGCGAGCGCGATCGCCTGGCTATCTATCCCGCCAAGCACTTCGTGACCTCCCGACCGCAGCTGGAACAGGCCATCGCCGGAATCAAGCAGGAACTCAAAGAGCAGCTCGAGGTCTTCCGGCAATTGGACAAGCTACTCGAAGCGCAACGGCTGGAGTCGCGAACCAAGTACGATCTGGAGATGCTTAAAGAGGTCGGGTACTGCGCCGGAATCGAGAACTACTCCCGGCACCTGACCGCGCGTACCCCGGGCGAGCGACCGTTCTGCCTCATTGACTTCTTCCCCGATGACTTTGTGACCATCATCGATGAGTCCCATCAGACCCTCCCGCAGATCCGCGCCATGTACGCCGGTGACAAGAACCGCAAGGAAGTACTGGTTGATCACGGTTTCCGCCTTCCGTCGGCGCTTGACAACCGCCCGCTGTTCTTCGAGGAGTTCGAGGAGTTGCAGAACAAGACCATTTACATTTCAGCTACACCCGGCGACTACGAATTGGAAAAGTGCAATGGGGTCGTGGTGGAGCAGGTCATTCGCCCGACCGGGCTGCTTGATCCCGTCATTACGGTGAAACCACTGGGAACACAGGTCGACGACCTGTTGGAGCAATCCAGGGAGCGCTCCAAAAGAGGGGAGAGGGTTCTCGTAACCACGCTCACCAAGCGAATGGCCGAGGACCTTACCGATTACATGGCCAAGGCCGGGCTGCGTGTGCGCTATCTGCACAGCGAGATCGATGCTATCGATCGCACCAGTATTATCCGCGATTTGCGCCTGGCGGAATACGACGTCCTGGTCGGCGTCAACCTCCTGCGCGAAGGGCTCGACCTGCCCGAAGTCTCATTGGTGGCGATACTGGACGCAGACAAAGAGGGATTCCTCCGGTCAGCCCGCTCGCTCATTCAGACCGCCGGACGCGCCGCCCGCAACAAGGGGGGAGAGGTCATCCTGTATGCGGACAAGATCACGGACTCCATGGCAATCGCCATCGATGAGACCAATCGCCGTCGCGCCAAGCAGCTCGAATACAACGAATCCCACAATATCGATCCGGAAACCGTCTTCAAGACCAGAGAAGAGATTCTCCGGACGACACAGTTCGCGGATTCTCGAGTCGAGGTAGAGCCCACGTTCGAGAAACCGGAGAGTTTCGAACTGATGAGTCTGGAGGACAGACTGGCCTTCATGACCAGGGCCATGCGAAACGCCGCGGAGAATCTCGATTTCGAAACCGCCGCTTTGATCCGAGATGAAATGGAAGAACTCCAGCGGCGAACCAAATTCAACAAGAAGAAGCGGAAGTAGCCCGATGAACTTTTACCACGTCATATCCAGACAGATACTGCCATTGTTGATTCTTGCAGCCCTTACGCTAGTCGGTTGCGAGGAACGCGAGGCGACCTTTATTGATGATGGCGAGGAGATTCGTCGCTATCTGGCCACGACCGAGGAAGGACAAGAGCTTTTCCGCGTCGAGGGGTTTGTTCCGACAGATCCGTACTATGTCGGAACGGTCGAGTACCGGGACTCCGTGATTGATTACCGCCGAGTCGTTGTCGTCGACCAGAAGGGTTTCGAATCGGATACTCTGACTACCGAATTCGAGACCGACGTGGGAAAAGGGAGAATCGCCGAGGTGACTGTCCAGGATCGGTGGGAGGTCCAGGTGACCAGCTATGGCCCTGATCCCGAAGATACGAATGTAGTCTTCCATAATCGCAACCTGATGCGACATGGCCTTTTCGTGAAGGTTGGCGATGATGCCCGACCATATGCCGGGTGGCGGCTTTGGGGCTACAATGGCGATACGCCGCTGACTCCCGCCAATGTGACGATCACGCGCGAGGACGGTACCACCTTCCCGGGCGATCCCACCACGTACTCAAAGCAGGTCTACTTCAGGCTGTACACAAATGTATCCCCTCCGGTCTATGTCACCACTGCCTCCGGAGAACCACGGCCGTATCAGACTAATGCTGCCTATACTCCAATCGATGAGATTCCGCTCGTGAGCAATGGCGACTCCCTGCAGATTACCAGCGAGTTTCTGACCGGTCTTGATCGTTACCAACTCGCCGTCTACGAAAGCGATACCGGTTTTGTTGTCAAAGCCATGACCAAAGAGCTGCTCGAGGATCGCTACATCGGTACAGTTGACACGCGCAACAATAACCCCCGTCGTTACAATACCCTGTATTTGCAGCAGATTCGCTTCAGCCAGCAGGATCCAGAGTTTGTGACGCATCAGGGTTGGTGCGTCCCGTTCCGCATCGAACAATAGGCACAGACTCATCCCAATTCAAATGCCCTCTTCAGTCAAATGCCCGGTTGATGCCGAAAACTGGCACTCGCGGTCGAATATTCCGGTTTTAGTTGAATAATAAACTGGTGAACCGGATATATAGCAGAGATTTGGCCCAAAACGATCATTACGATATTTCACACCCACATGGAGGTAAGAGACATGAAACGCAAAGCGCCCGTTATCAAGCGCCGACAGCTCGTCTTGCTGGCCTTGGTAGGACTGCTTATGATTGGTTGTGGCACCCAGATACCGTCGGGACATCGGGGAGTATTCTACTCGAAGTTCGGCGACGGTACCGAGTTTGACAAGATCTACCAGGAAGGTTTTGTCTGGCATCTACCGTGGAACAGTATGTTCGTCTACCAGACCCAAATCCAGGAAAACAAGGAAATCCTGCAGGTGCTGAGTTCCGATGGTGCCACCATCAAGATGGAGGTCTCGGTGCTC
>WJKG01000342.1 GCA_014729205.1 candidate division GN15 bacterium
GAACATGTACTTATCGGACCCGGCTCCAAAGAACTCATGTTCCTCCTGCAACTCGTATACTACGGCGAACTGGTGGTAGCTACCCCGTGCTGGGTATCCTATGTCCCCCAGGCCAATATTATCGGTCGACGGGTGCGGCTGATTCCCACCCGCTATGAAGACAAGTGGCGCCTGACAGCTCAACAGTTCGAGAAGTTCTGTCAGTGGGAGGAAGACGACCTGCGTCCTCGTATCCTGCTCATGAATTATCCGGGTAATCCCGAGGGCGGCACATACTCCTCGCGCGAGTTGGAGCAGATTGCCGATGTTGCCCGGCGCTACCAGGTCGTGTTGCTCTCCGATGAAATCTACGGCCAGCTCCACCACAAAGGTACCCACGTTTCAGTCGCGCGCTACTATCCCGAAGGGACCATTATCAGCTCTGGGCTCTCCAAATGGTGCGGCGCCGGTGGGTGGCGTCTCGGCACTTTTGCCTTCCCCCGGGAACTGGACTGGCTATGCGAGTCCATGGCGGCTGTCGCCAGCGAGACATTCACTTCTGTCAGTGCTCCCATCCAATATGCCGCTATCCGTGCCTTCAAAGGCGGTACCGCGATTGAGCGCTATCTCTGGCACTCAAGGCGAATTCTCAGCTCACTCGCCCAGAGAATCACCGGCGTCCTCAGACAGGGGGGAATACGCGTCCATGATCCCCTCGGTGCCTTCTACCTGTTTCTGGATTTCTCAATGGTCGCCGACAAACTGGGCGGCCGCGGAATCTCCGATAGCGCCACTCTCTGTGACCGATTGCTCGAGGACACCGGCGTGGCCATCCTGCCGGGAGTCTCATTCAACCGCGATGAGAATGAGCTCACTGCCCGCCTGGCCTATGTCGATTTCGACGGCGCCAGAGCTCTGACTGCCAGTGAGACGACACCACTCGATCAAGACCTGCCCGATGACTTCGCTGATACCTACTGCCACAAAGTCATACATGCCGTGCAGCTCCTGGTGGAATGGCTGGATCGGCCGTAACGTGAACGCCTGCTTGTTACATATGTATCATATAACGAGTTAAAACGTCATATGCGATGATGTACAAGCCCGCAAATGGTATAGTTGAGTAATTAGTACGCTTTATTGTGAACGATTTCACTTGACAGTTAGTAACATTATAAATTTACTTAGGTTTAGGCGCTGGAGTCAGAACAGCAGCTACTGGAGAATGGGTATTTGTTATGAAGTTTTCTACTCGAGCACGCTACGGTCTGCGGATGATGGTCGAGTTGGCCAAGGGACTGCAGAATGAGAAACTGGTCCACTTGGGGCATATTGCTGAACTCACCGGTCTGTCTGAGAACTACCTGGCCCAACTGGCTATGGCCCTGAAGAACGAGGGGCTCATTATTGGCGTTTCAGGCAAGAAGGGCGGGTACCAACTGGCCCGCGATCCAAAGGCTATCAAGGTCTCAGAGATCGTCAAGGCGGCCATTGGGCCAATCTGCGTGACCGATTGCGTCAATTCCCCCGGCGTCTGTTTGAACTCCGATTTCTGCGAGACGCGCATGATCTGGGCTCTGGTCAATCATCGTATTCAAGAGACTCTTGAGAAGTACACATTGGCGGACCTGGCCGATCGTAGCTGGATGGAACGGGTGCGCGCAGAGTATCCGGACCTTGTGCTCTTGTTTCCGCAGAAGGTTGGAGCTCAACCATCGGAGCCGTTTGGGGGATGTCCTATTCAGGAAAAGTAAGGATCGTAGTCCCGATCAAGAAAGGATAGATCTGCATGTTGGCTGTGCAATTAGTAACCTACTTCGCGGTTGTCGTGGCTGTCGTGGCCATGCTGGTCAAGGTGTACCGTTATGCTACCGCCCCGGAACACATGCGATGGGAGCTGTACCCGGTTCCACACGAGAAAGGTCGTGCCGAGTACGGTGGATCCTATCTCGAAGAGCTCGACTGGTGGTCCAAACCGCGCCACTCTGACAAGCTGAACGAGCTGAGAGAGATGGCCGCGGAGATCATATTGCTCAAGGGAGTGTTTCACCATAATCGACGGGTGTGGCGTTCGTCATTCCCATTTCACTTCGGATTGTACCTGTGCATCGGCTGGCTGGTGATGCTCCTCTTGGGGGCAGTCCTGCAGGCTGCCGGGATGTCGGTAGCCGCCGATGCCGGTGGCATCGGAGCTATCATTCACTACCTGACGATCCCATTGGGATACGGCGGCCTCGTGCTTGGCGGCTTGGGGGCGTTGGGGCTGTTCATCTGGCGCATGTCCGATGACGACCAGCGGCCATTCAACTCCCCAATGGAGTATTTCAACCTGATCTTCTTTGTCATTGTCGCCGCCGTCACGGTTATCGCCTCGGCAGTTGCTGATCCCTCCTTTACCACCCTTCGAGCCTATGTGCAGGCGCTCGTTACCTTCGGCACGGCTCCCGTGCTCACCACGTGGGTTGCTGCCGAAGTCATCCTGCTGTCGCTGCTGATACTGTACATTCCGCTCACTCGCATGTCGCACTTCGTAGCCAAGTACTTCCTCTACCATGCCGTCCGCTGGAATGATGAACCGAATGTGCGAGGGAGCAAGATCGAAAAGCGCATCGCTGAACTGCTGAACCAGAAGGTCGGATGGACCGGTGCCCATATCCAGACCGGCCAAACCTGGGGTGAAGTCATAAAGGAACCGAAGAAATGAGCGATCATCTCCGCCCAAAAGATATAAGCAAGAAGACCGATCGGCTGGTTCATGTCGATCCGAGCAAGTTCCCGAAACTCCCGTACCCCTACGAAGATTGGGAAGATCCGGCCATCCCGGAGTTGTCCGATGCCAAGAAGGCCGAGCGCGATGTCTCGCTCGATGGTGTTAGCAACCTGGTCGTCCCGCTCCCCAAGACGGAAGAGGAGAAAGAGGAGTTCGTTGCCAGGTTCCTCGTCGGTCTGCGGAAACTGCTGTCGAAGGAAAACAACTGGACCTTCCTCAAACCGCTGATGCTCTCCATGGACAACTGCGTCAAATGCAATACATGTGCCGATGCATGCCCCGTATTCCAGGAATCCGGCAAGGTGGCCGCATACCGACCGCTCTTCCGCTCCGAGGTGCTGCGACGCATCGTCAAGAAGCATCTGACACCGGGAGGGAAACTGGCAGCGAAGTTCACCGGCAACGACATCGATGTGAACTGGGAGACGGTGTCCCGACTGGCGCAACTGTCGTATCGGTGTACGCTGTGTCGCCGCTGCGCCCAGACCTGCCCGATGGGTGTCGACAACGGCCTGCTCTCGCGTGAGATTCGCAAGCTCTTCAGTCAGGAGTTGGGCCTCTCACCGGCCGAGCTTCATGGCGATGGTACCATCAAACAGCTCGAAACGGGCTCCTCGACCGGCCTGTCGCCGGTTGCTCTGATGGATCTGATCGAGTTCGCCGAGGAAGACATTACCGATCGCACCGGTCTGAATATCAAGATCCCGTTCGACAAGTCCGGCGCCGACATCTTGCTCATCCACAATGCGGGTGAGTTTCTCTCGTGGCCGGAGAATCTGGAAGCGTTTGCCATCCTGTTCGAAATTGCCGGTTTGAGTTGGACCCTGTCCAGCGAAATGGTCGGCTATGACTCCGTCAATTACGGCCTGTTCTACGATGATGCCCAGTACGCGCGCGTCACCCTTAAGCACGCTGAGGTTGCGCGCAAGCTCGGTGTGAAGAAGGTCGTCGTCGGCGAGTGTGGACATGCTCACAAGGCCCTGATGGCTATCGGCGACCGTGTCTGGCTGGCCGAGAGCAATGTCCCTCGCGAGTCCTGTATGGCCACCATGGAAGATCTTATCATGAACGAAAAGATCATGGTGGACCCGCAGCGAAACGACTTCCCGGTCACCACCCACGATCCCTGTAACATGACTCGTTCCATGGGGATTATCGAACCGCAGCGTCGCATTCTCAGGAAGATCTGTCCCCAGTTCCGGGAAATGACGCCGCATGGGGTACACAACTATTGTTGCGGTGGCGGCAGTGGATTCGCTATTATGCAGTCGCATAACTTCCCGGAGTGGAAGATGGCTATATCGGGACGACGGAAGTTCGCCCAGATTCTGGATGCGTTCTCCAAAGAAGAACTCGACCCGTCGGTTCACAAATATGTCTGCGCCCCGTGCTCGAACTGCAAGGGTCAAATTCGCGACATCATCACGCACTTCAATGCCTGGGAGCGTACCGGTATGCTCTATGGCGGGCTCGTTGAGCTTATTGTCAACTGTATGACCGACGTGCGTGAGGGCTTCATCGAATGGGAGGACTTCCACTAAGCCGCGAAATCACAAACTGGAGCTGCATCGTATATGGGACTGTCAGACATCTTCAAAC
>WJKG01000343.1 GCA_014729205.1 candidate division GN15 bacterium
ATCGTGCATTATCGGCCGTCGGAAAATGTGGTGCGTCGCCCGACCCACCATGGTGGTACGGGATATACCTTTGTCGGGCATCACGAGATTATGATCCCGCTTCTGGCGTGGGGATTGAAGACAGAGAATTCGCAAAAGACATAAACGGGAGACAGAAATGGCCAAACTTGTTGAATGCGTTCCGAATTTCTCCGAGGGACGTCGCCCGGAGGTACTTGACGCCATCTGTGATGCCATCACCGCAGAGGACGGCGTCGTTCTGCTGGATAAGGAAATGGACCATGACCACAATCGTGCCGTTGTCACGTTCGTGTGTCATCCGTCGTTGGCGGTCGAGGCCGCCTACCGCGGCTATCAGAAGGCTGCGGAGCTGATCGACATGCAGACCCACAAGGGGGAGCACCCACGCATGGGGGCGTGTGATGTTTGCCCGTTCATTCCCATTTCAGATATGACGATTGAGGACGCGATCGAACTGGCCAACCAGCTCGGCAAAAAGGTCGGTGAAGAGCTGCAGATTCCGGTGTTCCTCTATGAGGATGCCGCGTCCTCCCCGAAGCGGCGCAACCTGGCCAAGGTACGCAAGGGTGAATACGAGGGAATGACCGAGGCCATCGAAAAGGACCCGGCGCGTAAGCCGGATTACGGTCCGGCCAAGATGAATCTCAAGTCGGGAGCTACCGCGATCGGTGTACGTTTCCCTCTGGTAGCGTTCAACGTCTATCTCAACACCAATCAGAAGTGGATCGCTGACAATGTCGCCAACGCTGTCCGCAGTTTGAAGGGCGGCTACCGGTACGTGAAGGCGCTGGGTTTCGAGATCAAAGAGCGCGATCAGGTGCAGATCTCGATGAACCTCGTCAACTACACCAAGACACCCGTCTTCAGGGTCTTTGAGACGATTAAGTCCGAAGCTGCCCGGTGGGGTGTGATGGCCTCATCATCGGAGATTGTCGGGCTGGTGCCAAACGATGCTCTGGCGGATGTGGCCGAATGGTACCTTCGCCTGGAGAACTTCTCCAAGGAACAGATCCTGGAGGAGAAACTCAAAGAGGCCGGAGCCAGTGCGGCGGCGCCCGAAGAGACATTCATCGATGAGGTCGCCTCGTCAGCCCCGGCTCCCGGCGGTGGTTCCGTGGCCGCGCATGCCGGTGCCCTTGGTGCGGCGCTGTCCAGTATGGTCTGTCGCCTGACAGTGGGCAAGAAGGCATACAAGGATGTGAAGGACGAACTCTCCGATATCCGTGACAAGGGCGACACGCTTCGCGAAGAGCTGACTCAGCTTGTCGAAACCGATAAGGAAGCCTTTGACAAGGTCATGGAAGCCATGAAGGCTCAGTCCGATGACAAAGACAAACTGCTGGAGGAGGCCACCAAAGGTGCCGCCGATGTACCGTTGACAGTGATGAAGAAATCACTTGAGGTGCTCAAGCTGGCCAAGCCGGTTGCTGAGAAGGGTAATGTGAACTCGGTCAGCGACGCCGGTGTTGCCGGTTTGATGGGCCTGGCGGCCATGGAAGGTGCTGCCTACAATGTTCGCATCAACTGCCAGGGCCTGGAAGATAAGTCGTTTGTCGATAAGATGTTGTCCGATGCAAAGGCGCTTCTCGAGGAAGGACGTACTGTCGCCGAAGAGATCCGCAAGATAGTTGACAGCAAGATCTGATTGGCCGCGTAATGGGCGCTCATATCGACCTGCACATGCATACGCGGCATTCCGACGGTACCAGTACCGTTGCCGATGTTATCGATATGGTGCGCCGGCGCAATCTGGAAGCGTTTGCTATCACCGACCATGACACCCTGGCCGGGTATTTTGAGGCGTCTGAGATGCTCGATGGTCAGGGGCCACGGCTTCTGTGCGGAGTGGAACTCTCGGTTGATATGGGTGAGGGGGGGCACAGGGATATTCATATCCTGGCGTATGAGGTCGATCCTCGCCATGAAGGCCTGAGATCGGCACTGGAGTCATTTCGCGAACAGCGGAACAGGCGGGGACGTTCGATGGTAGAAAAGCTGAGTGATCTCGGTATTGATATAACCTATGAACAGGTACAGCGCCTCGCCGGTTTTGCTGCTGTCAGTCGACCGCATGTTGCTGAAGCTATTGTCGAGGCGGGCCATGCTGCGACAACCAATGAAGCCTTTCAGCGCTGGATTGGGCTCGGTGGCCCGGCCTATGTACCCAAGCGCAAATTCTCGCCGCAGGAGGCAATCGACTTGATACACCAGGCCGGGGGAGCAGCTGTGCTGGCACACCCGATGATCGATAACGCCATCGACCATCTCCAGACACTTGTGGCGCAGGGCCTGGACGGAATCGAGGTCTTTCACAGTGCGCAGAAAAGGAGCGATACCGACCGACTTCTCCATCTCGCTGAGCAATACCGACTGATTGTGACCGGTGGCTCAGATTTTCATAGCACCGACGGCCGCTATGGTCTGATCGGATCACAGAAGGTGCCCGTGCGCCTTCTCGAACAACTGGACAAGCGAGTCAACCAAATCAGAGGGCAGCAGTGAAATACATAGTGATGGCCGCGCTTCTTGTCGCTAGCCTGGCGGTGGGTGTCGTGGCACAGGATGAACCGCTCTCGCGCGAAGAACAGATCAAGATTATCACGGGCTATATGTATATGAGAGGGCAGCTTGATGACATGCCCGAGCACATGGTAGCCGCAACGAGCGAGCCGCACGATCATGGTCATGGCCATGACCATGATAGTCGCGGTGCCATCATCAAGTGCGGCACTCCGGCTATTCTGGCCTTCCAACTCAACAAACATCGGCTCGACAAAGAGCTCATGCAGGAACTCGGAGTGGAGCTCTGGGACCGGCCAACCGACAAGGTCGATACGTTCCGCGACAGTGACTCCGGGTGGTTCCGCATACACTACACTACCGCCGGTGAAGATGCCGTCTACCGAGCCAATGTTGACAACAACGCCAACGGTCATCCGGACTATGTGGACACGGTGGCGATGGTTATGGACTCAGTACGGATCTTCCTTATAGACTCTTTGGGTTATCCGCTGCCGCCCTCCGATGGTTTCTACCCCGCCGGTGACGGGCCGTTGTATGATGTGTATCTCTATGACATTGGCCCCAGCTTC
>WJKG01000344.1 GCA_014729205.1 candidate division GN15 bacterium
CAAACGAGCATCCGCTCCTGCGATTCCGAGAGCAGGATCTCATACGGGATCATCCCCGACTCGCGCACCGGTACCTTGTCGATATCGATTATCGCACCCGCTCCGCCCTTGGCGGTCATCTCCGAAGTAGAACACGTAATCCCGGCAGCGCCCATGTCCTGGATACCAACCGCCAGGTCCTTTTCGATGATCTCCAGTGTCGCCTCCAACAGCAGCTTCTCGGTGAAGGGGTCACCAATCTGCACGGAGGGTCGCTTCTCCTGTGACTTCTCGGTCAGTTCTTCGCTGGCGAAGGTGGCGCCGTGGATACCGTCGCGGCCGGTCTTCGAACCCACAATCATCAGCGGATTACCCTTGCCCTTGGCGACCGCCGAGATAATACCATCGGACTTCACGATACCCACCGCCATGGCATTGATCAACGGATTGCCGGTGTAGGCAGCGTCGAAATATACTTCGCCGGCCACCGTAGGAACACCAAACGAGTTACCATAGTCACCGATCCCCCGCACGACACCATCGACCAGGTACTGTACCCGCGGCGTCTTGGGATCGCCGAACCGAAGCGAATTCAACGCTGCGATCGGTCGGGCACCCATCGTAAAGATATCGCGAAGAATCCCGCCAACGCCTGTTGCTGCGCCCTGATAAGGCTCCACTGCCGAGGGGTGATTATGGGACTCGATCTTGAAAACAACTGCCATTCCGTCGCCGATATCTACAGCTCCGGCGTTCTCTTCGCCGGCCTTGGCCAGAAGCTGCTCACCTTCGCGCGGTAGTGTCTTGATCAGGGCAATCGAGTTCTTGTACGAACAGTGCTCTGACCACATCACGGAGAAAACGCCAAGCTCGGTGTAATTGGGTTCGCGCCCAAGGATCTCCTTGATCCGGGCGTATTCTTCATCGTTAAGGCCGTGGGCCTTGATCATCTCGGGGGTAATATCGGGCTGTTGGTATTTGGCGGCCATGAACTCTCCTTCTCTTAAAGCCGGAATATAGCCGCAAAGCGATTGAGGGTCAATTGGAAGGTGAGGCTTATGACAGGGAGCGGTCCGGGCACTCCGCCGAGGGACACAGTTTCGCCAAAAAACACTCACAACACTTAGGCTTACGTGCATTACATATCGCCCGGCCGTGGTCGATCAGCATGTGAGATAGGAGAATCCAGTCCTTCTTGGGAATCAGTTTCATCAGATCGCGCTCAACCTTCACCGGGTCCTTGTGCTCGGTCAAGCCCAGCCGGCGGCTCAATCGTCCCACGTGCGTATCGACCACAACCCCCTCAGCCACTTCATAGGCGTTCCCAAGTATCACCGAAGCCGTCTTGCGACCCACGCCTGAGAGCTTAACCAGTTCATCCAGCGTTCGCGGCACTTCACCGCCGTGGCGCTCGATCAGTTCCTTCGCCGATTTCTTGATAGCCTTCGCCTTATTGCGAAAAAAGCCTGTCGAGCGAATATCCTCGGCCAGTTCCTCCAGGTCCGCCTCGGCAAAGGCCTTCACACTCGGGTATTTCTTGAACAACTCTGGAGTGACCATATTGACGCGCTCATCGGTACACTGCGCCGAGAGTATGGTTGACACCAGCAATTGATGTGGCGTGCGATACTTCAATGCCGTAAAGGAATCCGGGTAATGCTTTTTGAGCAACCGCACGACTTTGGCCGCACGCTTCTTTGTCTGGTCGAACGATTCGCTCATGTTGTGTCCTTGTCGCATCTCAGGATCACTATACGGTCGATGTCGTTCAGGTCTTTCATGATCGTCATCGATTCATACGCCGATTGCTGCGCCACGAGCTCGGGTATACATTCGGACTGATCGTAGCCGATCTCGAACATAATCCGTCCCCCGTCAGCCAGATAGCTCGGTGCCTCGGCGATAATTCGACGAATCGCAGTCAACCCGTCCTCGCCGCCCACGAGCGAAACCTTGGGGTCGGCCAGCACCTCCGGCGGCAAAGTGGCGTAATCAGTTTCGGAGATGTACGGTGGGTTGGCCAGGATGAGATCGAACCGCTCGTCAGCTGCCACGCCGGCGAAGAAATCAGATTGCCGTAGCTCCACTCGCTCGCTCAACCCAAACTGCCTCACATTGGTTCTGGCCACATCCAGTGCCTCCTCGGAGACATCCAGCCCCACGACGGTTACTTCCTCCAGTTCCGCCGCTACCGTCAGGCCGATCACCCCCGAACCGATGCCGATATCGAGGATTCGCGGTCGCTCGATCCCATACGACTTCACATATCCAATCGCTGTCTCAACCAGCAGTTCCGTTTCCGGCGTGGGGGCCATGACAGCAGGCGAGACCGCAAACTTGCGCCCGTAGAACCAGGCCTCACCCAGGATGAACTGCAGGGGATAGCGTTCCAGTCGTCGCTTAATGATTGTCTCTGCTCGGGATAGATGCTCCTCGGTGAGACGATTGTCTCCCTCCAAATACAGGGTCAGCCGGTCGCAATCGAGCAGGTGACAGAGTATCAGCTCCACCTCCGATAGAGCATCATCGATACCCCCGTTTTCCAGGCGCTGGACACGTTCGGCGATTAATAGAGCCAGTGATTTCATGGCAGGTACTCAGGAACGCTACGGTCTGCGGACCCGTTTGGCCTTACGTGACACCCACGGGATCAGCAACATCAGAGCGACCACCCCGATGAAAGTGTAGCAAACTGTTCGCGTCAGGTCGGGACTGAACTGGATCGAGTGCGGTATGAGATAGATCGAGAGCATAAGCCCCAGAGTGATAATCCCCAGGAAGCCGAGCGCGCGAGGAGGGTAGAGGTTCTCCTGGGTCAATCCATGCTTCAGCGAGCCACGCGAGGCAAGTACCATGAAGACGAGGTAGACAAACAGAAGTTGGGTCTTGTTGTCGGTGGCGTCGGTACCGAATGGCACTCCTTCCCACACCGTACCAAAGGCGTAGTAGTTCATGGCCCAGCCGAACGGATATCCGCCCAGGAAGACAAACACCAACGCCCACAACAACAGCTTCGCCATAGGTCGCACTTCCCGGTTGCCGAAAACCAACCGAACGGCAAAGACGGTCGCCAGCATGATACAGAAGACGGTCGCGAACATGAACACGATATGCGGCACCAGCACCCATGCTGGCACATGACCCACGTGCTTCAGGAGAAACGGCTGGTTGGCTTCATTGGCAAACTTGGCCCGCAGACCACCCGTGTTGTCCCGTATCTCGAACCAGTAGTAATGACGGTGCCCCCGCGATGCCGTCCGTAGCTGCGCCCGATAGAGGTTTGCCACCGAGTCAATCAGCACCAGCGGGCGCGTATCATACTGGTTGGTTGCCTGTGGGGCAGCCTCGCCATACTCGGCGCGGTAATGCCGCAATACGACAGACAGACCTTCCTCAATCGGGCCGCTGATTGTAATAGGTATGGTGGCCAGCGAGTCCTCAAAAGCTTTCGGTACCGTTGTGAACTCGAAATGGAAACCGTTTTCGGTATGTTCGAGATACTCCGGACGCCCCTGTGAGGTCGTCCGAGCAATGTACAGCAATCCCAACGTCAGGACTATTGCCACAATCACTCGAGTTGTCTTCAACGCGAAATCTCCTGGGCTTCCTGCTGAGCTCGCAGCCGCTTCTCTTGATCATGTTGGCGGAGCTCATCGATCAGCAGATCGACATGTCCGGCCAGGACGTCATCAAGCTTGTACAGCGTCAGGTTGATACGATGGTCCGTCACTCGCGACTGAGGGAAATTGTAGGTCCTGATCTTGGCGGAACGATCACCGGTGGAAACCATGGAGCGACGTTCCGCCGATATCTTGGCTTGTTGCTCAGCCATCTTGGCATCGAGCAGTCGGGCGCGAAGCACCTTCAACGCCTTCTGACGGTTTTTCAACTGCGACTTTTCATCCTGACACGTAACCACTAACCCGGTCGGAATGTGCGTGATTCGAACCGCCGAATCAGTCGTATTCACACTCTGGCCACCGGGGCCTGACGAGCGATATACATCGACCTTGATCTCGTTCTCCTTGATCTCGATATCAACCTCTTCCGCTTCCGGGAAGACTGCCACAGAGCAGGCCGAGGTGTGAATCCGTCCCTGTGTTTCGGTGGCCGGGACACGCTGGACACGGTGCACGCCGGACTCGTATTTCATCCGCCCGAAAGCCTCCTCACCGGCCAGAGAAAAGACGATTTCCTTGAAACCACCCACCTCCGACGGGCTGCTCGCGAGCACTTCCAGGGTCCAGCCACGTTCCTCGGCATAGCGCTGGTACATGCGGAAGATGTCACCCGTGAACAGCGCTGCCTCGTCGCCGCCCGTACCTGCCCGGACCTCGACTACCGCGTCCTTGTCGTCGTTGGGATCTCGCGGGAGCAGCTTGAGGCGGAATCGCCGCTCCAACTCAGGCAATTGATCTTCGTAGCGTTCGAGTTCCTCCCTGGCCATCGCCACCAGCTCGGGGTCCTCGTCGGCCTTGACAATCTCCCGAGCCTCATCGACTGCCTGTTGGACCTCGCGGTAGTCGCGACCGACCTTCAGGGTGCTCTCTACTCGACGGCGCTCCTGGCTCAGTTCGATCAGCTTCTGCTGATCACCGAGCACCTGCGGGTCCGTCATCTGCTTATCGATCTCCGCCAGTCGCTTTTCAAGATCTTCTACTAAGGAAATCATAGTTATTCATCCGCTTACAATTGGCCAAACCTATGCGATTGAAAAGAGGGAATCAAGTAGAGATTTGCAGGCAGCTAAGATACCGGAGACTTCTTCGATGGCTCCGGCTCGCCGAGCCCCAGCGATGCCTTCAAAGCGGCGATAGCTACCTCGAGCTGGTCCATCGACGGCTCCCGTGTCGTCAAACGCTGCAGCCAGAGGCCGGGAGCAATGAGAATACGCGTAAGAGCGTTGTCACGCGTCTTTCCTGAGAGCTTGAGCAGTTCGTAGGATCCACCCGCTACCAGGGGCAGCAAAGAGAAGTGCAATGCAAAGCGTTCGAGTAGCCCTGGAGCGGCTCCCGTATACACAGCGTAGAGCGTATCCGACACGGCGTAGGTCATGATGGCGAACAGAGCCACGATCAGAATGAACGACGTACCGCATCGCGGATGAAACCGACTGTGACCGGAGGTCCGCTCCGGCGTGAGCTGATCGCCGACCTCGTAGGCGAAAATCGACTTGTGCTCGGCCCCATGATACTGAAAGATGCGCTTGAACTCACCGAATTGGGAGATGCCCCATATATACAGCACGAACATCGTCAACCGTATTGCCCCCGCCACCAAATTGAAGGCGACCGCGTCGCGGTTTACCTCGAAGTAGTGCGATACCGCCAGTGGAATGAAAAAGAAAATAAACACGCCCAGCGCGACGGCGAAGAGCGCCGTTAGTGCCAGCATCAAGTTGTTTGACTTGGCTGGTTTCTCTTTGTGTGTCTCGCCCTTCTTGGCGGCTTCTTCCTTCTCCAGCTCTTTCATGGCTACATCCGCCGAGAAATTCAATGTCCGGATACCTATGATAAGCATCTCGACAAAAGCCACCGCACCCCTGATAATCGGGAGTTTCAGCAGCTTGTAACGAGAGGCCAGCGAGTGGTAGTCTTCTGTCTTGACCAGTATCTCGCCATCAGGTTTGCGTACCGCAGTGGAGATACGATCTTTCGAACGCATCATCACTCCTTCGATAACGGCCTGGCCACCGACATTCATGTCCGGCATATCAACGTCTCACTTGTAAAGCTCACCCGAAAAGGGTAGAGCTCTCGGTGTAGTCCTTTAACACGGTGTTTGCCACCCCCCTTGCCGGAAGAGTGGTCCCGGGAAACCGACAAACAAAATCGCCAGCACCCAATGATAGTACGCGGCACTGGCGATATTTGATAGGCAAATTGAGCTATTTGCCCAGATTTGCCGTGTAGTCTTTGTATTTGCGGCGGAAACGGTCGACACGACCGGCCGTATCCAGCAGCTTCTGTTTACCGGTGAAGAACGGATGACAAGCCGCGCAGATTTCCACGTTGATCGACTTCTTGGTCGATTTCGTAGGATACTGTGCCCCGCATGCGCAGGTGATTGTCACATCGTGCATCTCCGGATGCGTCTTCTCTTTCACAGCCTCAAATCCCGTTTTATGTTCTCGTTTGCGTGTCTAACCCATTATACAACCACCGGTTCCATGTATCGGACACCGGAGCCCATTAATATACCCCTCGATCAGCATCTGACAAGCGCTTTTTTCCGCCCAGTACTGCGAACAGACATCAAGTGTCTGGTCACAATCACTGGCGAGCTCCCTTGAATCAGCTAAGCCTATACTATTTATGCACTTAATCCCCAGACCGACCGGGGTTACCCTTTATCTGGTGCTTGAGCAACCAAGCCATTATATTGTATTGTTTTGACTCGGGAGTGATTGTCAGTGCCACAGGATTCAGCCAACATCAGATTCCCTATTGGATCGTACTGCAGTTCTCCCTCGTGGGGAGGGCTTGAAATGAACGTGGTCCGCTTCCTGCGCTGGCTGGGTCAGCGGAACTGGCCCGTCCACCTGTATGCACATCCGGAACATGTCATGTTCAAGCATGCCCAGCAGGAGAGCATCGCCGTTCGGCCGATCAGGATCAATTCCCGGCGGGGCAGTCTGGCTGCAGCCTGGCAGCTAAGGCAGCAGATTAGGCGTGATCGACTAAAGGCGCTGACCGTCCATCAAAGCTCGGATCTGCCCGTCGCTGTTTTGGCGAGGCAACTGGCCGGACGATCATTCAATATTATCTTCTCCCAACACATGCACCTGGCGGACAAGCGGGATCCTCTGCACACGTGGCAATTCAACCAGCTGGCCGCATGGGCGACACCCGTCCAATGGCTGGCCGATCGGGTACTCGAGAAGACACGGATCGACCCGGCCAAGGTCCGTGTCGTGCCGCGCGGAATAGAGTTGGACCGGTTTACCAACCGACGACCGCCCCGAAACAGAGCCCGAGAGAAGCTGGAGCTGCCATCCGACGCCTACATTGCCGGTG
>WJKG01000345.1 GCA_014729205.1 candidate division GN15 bacterium
ACTCCATACAGTTCCTCGGGATCGTAGTACGGTTCCTCGGGCTCATCGCGAACGATGTCTTCTTTGGGCGGGTAGTTCAGGTTTTCAATGATATTACGGCACATCTGCAGCGCGTGCTCATCGTTCTGGGCGTACAGGTCAGACACCCCGGACGTACGACAATGCACATCAGCACCACCAAGCTCTTCGGCTGTGACTACTTCGCCGGTAGCCGCCTTCACCAGTGGCGGACCGCCGATGAAAATCGTCCCTTGTTTGCGGACCATAATCGTCTCATCCGACATCGCCGGCAGATACGCGCCACCAGCCGTACAGGAACCCATCACGACCGAGATCTGGGCGATCCCCTTGGCCGACATGCGAGCCTCGTTATAGAAAATGCGTCCGAAGTGATCCTTGTCCGGGAACGTCCCCTGCTGAAGCGGCAGGAAAATCCCCCCCGAATCAACCAGGTAAACGCATGGCAGGTGGTTTTCCTCGGCCACGCGCTGGGCACGAGCATGCTTGAGGATGGTCATGGGGTAGTACGTACCGCCCTTGACCGTTGCGTCGTTCGCGATCACCATGACTTCGCGTCCATGCACCACACCTATCCCGCAGATAATACCGGCAGCAGGAGCATCGTTGTCGTACATATCATACGCTGCCAGCGGGCTCAGCTCCAGAAACGGCGTGTTCTTGTCCAGCAGCTTCGCGACTCGATCACGAGGCAGCAGCTTTCCGCGGTCCAGATGGCGTTGGCGGGACTTCTCCGGGCCACCGAGCTTCACCTTCTCCAGGCGTTCCTTGAACCTGCGGTGCATAGCCAGGTTGGCTTCGCGATTCTCTTTGTAGTTGGCCGAGTTGGTATCGACCTTCGATTCCAGTCGAAACATGGTCAGGCTGTCTTTCGTCTATGCGTAGTTACTTTCTTGTCACACTCTTGAGCACGGATTCGGGCACCTTCATCTTCATCTGCAGGAGCGCCTGTGCCAGCGTCTTCCCCTGCGGGTCAATCATCAACGAACGCGTCCCTCCCCCACCCAGGGTTTGATCGAGCAGGAAGTTTAACCCGTGAAGGTTGTCTAACTCATACCGGGAAACCGTACCATGCGTGATACCATCGAAGAACCGACGTACCACCTGCTCCGTCAGATGCTCCCGCAACCACTGGTAAGCCTGCTCGGATCGTGCCAGCACGCCAATATTGCAGGTGTCACCCTTATCGCCCGAACGCGCGTAGCAGATCTCCTGAAGACGGACTTCTTTGCTTCTGCCCTTGAACTTGGTTGGGCCCTTGTGGGTCTTGTCACCAACCAGCGCTTCCTCTTCTGGCCGTGTTTGCACACGTATCGGAAAACTGATCTCGTGGAACTCCTCATACCCGGAACTGTCCACCACCAGCACCTTGGCCTTGACCCGACTGCGGTGCATCAGCGCCGGCCAGTAGGCTACCACCAGCGACGGCTTGGGACGTCCACCCGGCGTTACCGCCATGCCCGCCGGACCCGACAGGATGAGCGTTGAAAGCGCTTTGGAGAAGTCATCCACCTTCCTGCGGTCGGGATCGCGAACGGCAAAGCGAAGCAGCGCTTCATTGGGCTCGCACGCGAACAGCGACCGCGGCCAAATTGTCCCGGTGCCGATCAACTCCGTGCGAGTCGCCTCGTACTTGTGCGTCAGCTTGGTCCAGAACATCTTCGCCACGATGTCCGCCTTCTGTTGTATCTGCGGACCGGAGATCAACACCGCGCCGGAGGCTTTCCATCCCTCCTCGTACGACATGGAGACCTTAAGAAAGTCCGGTTCCGGCTTGCCCTTGATCCCGGACAGCCGCACCCGGTTCTTGCCGAGATCCTCGAGCTGAATTGAGTCAAATCGCGCCACACCGTCCGGGGATACGTAATTCGAGGGATCCCCCATCTCGTACACCAACTGTTCCTTGACACTCTTCTCATTGACTGCACCCCCTGTCCGGGGATGCTTGGTCACGACAAAATCGCCGGAGCGCTCCATCTCGATGATGGGATAGCCGATATTGTCAAACGATTTCACTTCGTGCCAGTCGGTGATATTCCCGCCGCTCGCCTGGGCGCCACATTCTATTATGTGCCCGGCGACAATCCCGGCCGCCATCTTGTCCCAATCGTCCATGGCCCAGCCGAACTCGTGGATCATCGGTGCCAGCGTGATGCCGGTGTCGGTTACCCGTCCGGTAACGATGATCTGACATCCTGCCTCCAGCGCCTTAACCACCGGCTCAGCACCCAGATAGATGTTGGCCGAGGAAATCCGCGAGCGATACTTGAAGAAGTCCTCGCCCGTTTCCATGTTCGTGAAGCGCTCTCCAGCGGCTGTCAGCTCGTAGAGGTGATTGACGATATCATCGCCGTAGACAATCCCCACCTTGAGATCAAGACCCTGTTTCTGGGCGATCTTGATGATTTCCCGACCCAGGCCGATAGGGTTGATCCCGCCTGCATTGGAAATCACCCGTACCTTCTTCTTGCAGATAAGCGGCAGGCACTCCTCCATCTGGGTGAGGAAATCCACCGCATAGCCCAGCTCGGGATTGCGCTTGCGCTGACGCTGAAGAATGGACATCGTGATTTCCGCAAGGAAATCCATGGTGATGTAGTCAAGGGCTCCGCCGGTGAGCTGGCGCTTCATGGCGCCCAGGTCATCACCCCAGTAACCGCCTGCATTGCCTATTCGTATCTTACGTTTCACGGTAATGTGGTGTTGTCGTACCTTCTTTTTTGGTTGGTTGGGACATCGGTCCCGCGTGTCTATAATGTCGGAGAATATACGTAGTCACAGGCAGGTTGTAAAGTCGGTTAGGATGAACACTTGAAACCATCCCACAGACTTTCGTATCTTACCAGAAGAATCCACTGACAACCATACGAGGGAATACCATGCCAATACGTGCTTTACTACTCATCTCCATCGCCCTGACCCTGCTCGTTGGGGCCTGTACCCGGCCTCCGGTCAACTACGCTATCGGCCCCGGCGATACCCGTCCGGTCGAACACTGGCAGATTGAGTGGGTGGACACCGAGCCCAGCCAATTGTACTACCCGGGCATGATTGAAGATATGACCGAGCGTACGAAGTACACGCTCGAAGTCAATGCCCGTGACTACGTGCGACAGATACGCCGGCAACTGAGCCGCAAGCACGACATGACTTTCGCGTCCAATTTCCCGAGCTACGGGCGAATCGAGGTCTCCATGCGCGGTTCCAAACTGGCGCGGCTCGTGCAGAAGCAGGCCAGGGACCCGATGAAAGACGACCTTGACCGCGACCTGCAGAACCCCGCCAATGATCCCCGGTACTATGGTGGCGGCGATGATTCCATCACGGTCGATGTAGCGGTCAGCGAACTGCTCTTTGATTCGCCGGACTGGGTGACGTTTGTGGAGGTGCGCATTTACGATGGACAGGACCGTTTGGCCCACCAGGTG
>WJKG01000346.1 GCA_014729205.1 candidate division GN15 bacterium
AGAGAGGGCACAGTCGATCGTACAGCTATCCAAGATTGTTACGTCGCTCGATGCCGATGTTGGTCTCAAGCTCAACCCCGCCGCCGAGAAACTGACGGTCATCGATGAAACCGGTCACCCGGTCGACTCCCAGCTACTGCTGCTCATAACCACCGACCTGTTCCTGGAAACACACACTGTCAAGCGTATCGCTGTCCCGGTGGGTGCTTCCATGGGCGTCGAGGAGATCGCCCGTGAAAAGGGAGTTGAGGTCGTTCGTGTGGCCAATGATCACCTGGCCATGATGGAGATCAAGCGTCGCGGCGAAGTCGATTACGTTGGCGGGACCCGGGGTGGGTTCATCTTCCCGGGCTTCCAGATGGGCGCTGACGCCATGCTGGCCGCTGTCAAGCTGCTGGAAATGCTGGCCCAGACCAAATCACGGTTTGGGACTCGTCGCCGCCGCTTCGAGCATTTCATTCGTGAGTTCACCTCCGTCCCGTGTCCATGGTCTAAAAAGGGCATGGTCATGCGCAAATTGATCACTGGTACCGAGGACAAAGAACGCCAGTTGATTGACGGTGTCCGAGTCTTCGAGAACGGTGGCTGGGTCCTCGTGACCCCGGACCGCCTGACTGCCGCGTTCAATATCCTGGCGGAATCGCGCTCCGAGGAAGAAACCACGAAACTGATAGAACGCTATCGCCAGGTAGTCGAGCAGGCCCAGCAGGCGTAGTCTCTTTGCCAGAACGACAACTCCAGGGCAATCGGCATGCGGTTGCCCTTTTCTTGTGCCGTCAAGGCATCCCGGGCGTCGCATACGGTGCCTCTGCCCGTCAAAAAAACCCCGTGCGATCACTAAACTAATCCATTGGCATACCGACAATTATAGTGTGTGATGTGCACTTGTTGCACAGAACTATCGGTTGTCCAGTGGTCACCTTCGACTGGAACTCGAGCCGATGCACGGACTGCAACGGCCACACGGTGCCAGAACAGGACACGCCGATCAACTGAACCAGGAAGGATCTTTCGATGTCAGGGCAATTGCGATATGGAAGTCGGCTGACGCTCGCAATAGGGGCTGCCGTGGTAGTCCTGGGGCTGGTAGCATACAACTTCCACTCTCACTTCGACAGCTTCCGACAGCACGTGGAGCAGGCCTCCCAGCTCAAGGCATGGCACCAGCAGGTCGCCCACTCTGTCGTACAGCAAAGCCAATGGACCTCCTCGCTCTCTCAGGCAACGCACACGACGCCTGATCAGGTTGAAGAGGCTATTCGCGAACTTGATGAGCCGCCGGCCAAATCCTGGCTGCGCTCACCGGCAGCACGGCGCTTCGGTACCGCTGTCGATGACAAGCATGTGACGGAACTCCGCGACCGCGTAGATGAACTGGAAACAGCAATGGGTCGCCTGGGAAGTGACCGCTATCACCTGCCACAGGGCGCTGCCCAGGAGCTGACCGACAAATGGATGCAGCATCTCACATGGATCGACAGCCTATCGCGTTCTGTTGAATTGAAACAACCGTTTGACTCCGATCCGCAACTGGAAGCAACCTCCTTCGGTCGCTGGTACAGCAACTATCGCTCCCCGTATCCGGAATACGACGATATGCTGGAACTTTGGCGCGAACCGCTCTTAGAACTGCACCAGGCGGCCGGACGCATCGTAGCTTCGCAAAACGAGCGCCGCTTCGCCAAGGCATCGCGGCACTTCGAAGAAGAAGCCATCCCGGCTATCGATCGCCTTCATGCCGCCTACAAGCGTACCACGGAGTGGATAGGGAATACCGACAACAACCAGCAAGCCTCGCATGAGACTCAGGTCGCCGCCACGATGGAAATCGCAGGCAGGGTACAGCAGACCATGGAAACTATCCGCACCGATCTCGCTTCACAGGCCGAGGAAGCCGAGGCCCTCATAGCCGACAGCACCAGCAACATCTACCTGTGGTCACTACTCCTGGCCACACTGGCCCTGGTTTCTGGCGCGGCAGCGATGTCCTTCGTCTCGCGCAATTCACGGCGCCCCATGGCCGCTGCACTCGAGTTCACTCAGCGAATCGGACGCGATCTCAATCAATACGCTGGCGTCTTACAGGCGTTTACCCGAGGTGACCTGACTGTAGATGTGCCGCGAGCCGACTACAAACGAGTCGAGCTCCCAAACACGCCGGAGAACAAGGAACTGGCCACGGCTCTGCAGGACATGGGACACGGCAGCGAGAAAGTCGCCGTATTGCTCCGCGATCTGCGCGGTAAACTGGATTCAGTCATTCAGGAGATTGATCACAGCTCCCGTGATCTCACCAGCGCTGCAGGACAGCTTAAGACCTTCGCCTCCGACAGCTCGCAGGCGGAGTCCGATCAAGCCGCAGCGCTTCAGGCTGTCATCGATGCCATCAACACTGTGACCAATCATGCCAATACCGTCCACGAAAACGCCGGTCAGGCCAACCAGGCTGCGGTCCAGGCCTCCGAGACAGCACAGATGGGCAGCGAGATCGTCCAGGGGACAATTCAGGGCATCCAGAGCATCGCCGATGTAGTCCGCCAGTCCGCCGGCTCAATTGGCAAATTGGCCGAATCTGCCCAGCAGATCGGGCAGGTCATCGAGGTTATCGATGATATCGCTGATCAGACCAACCTGCTGGCGCTCAACGCCGCCATCGAGGCTGCCCGCGCCGGAGAACAGGGAAGAGGCTTCGCAGTTGTTGCCGATGAAGTCCGCAAACTGGCAGAACGTACGGGTGAGGCCACCAAGCAGATTCACGAGATGATCGGACACATCCAGGAGCGGACCACCGAGGCCGTCAAAGGGATGAAGTCGGGTGACCAGAAAGTCACCGATGGTAGCGAGATGGCCGACCAGGCCGGCACCAGCCTCAGCGAGATTATTACCAGTTCCGCGCAGGTAGTCGACGTTATCAAGCAGATCGCCACCATATCCCGCGAGCAGACCGATGTCACGGGTCAGCTTCGCGAGCAGGTAGATCAGCTCTCAGCCGGTTTCGAGCAATCACACGCTGGTGTGCGCCGTGCCGGTACCGCTGCCGAGGATCTGGCCCATCGCGCTGAACAGATGCAACTGTTGGCCAAGCAATTCAAGACCCGTCAGTCACGCAATAGTGTACCGGTCTATGTTCGCGAAGAAATCAGCAAGTACATCACCAAGGGTAACAAGGTCCTTGACGGTGAAATCGGCGCTTCCGTCTTCTATGCTGTCAGCCCTGCCGACAGTCGTAGCGGACGGTGGTATCACGGTGAAGGGATGACCGCCTTCGGTCATATGAGCGAGTTCAAAGCAATCTCGCCCCTGCTCACGAAAGTGTTCGACAGCATGAATCAGGCCGTCGAAGCGTATACCGCAGATCGTCAGGGTCGCGCCGAGCAACGTCGCAAGGAAGCCAATAAGGCCGCCGAGCAGCTCTTGGCCAAGATCGATGCGCTCGAAGAAGCTCTGGGAATGATTACTGCTTTTGACGAGTGATATCGGCTCGCGACTTAGTCGAGCAGTGACTTGATTCGTGCAACATCCCGATTGGCCTGCAGGTAGTCCTCTGGGCTGCCAATATCCAGCCAATAGCCGTCATATGGGTAGGCATTAATGGGGACTTCGGAGATCAGCAGATCACGCATCAGGTCATCGAAGC
>WJKG01000347.1 GCA_014729205.1 candidate division GN15 bacterium
CGAGAAGATAGGCTCAGATCAGATTGTCATCATGGGCCGCTCGCTCGGGGGTGCTGTTGCGGTGGACCTGGCGGCTGATGTTCAAGCGCGGGCGTTGATTGTGGAGTCATCGTTTACTTCGGCGGTGGATATGGGCCAGGAAATCCTGCCGTTTTTGCCGGTGAGATTGCTGGCTCGATACTCGTTTGATTCGGCACGGAAGATAGCGAAGGTGCGTTGTCCGGTTTTGGTGGCACACTCGCCTCAGGACGAGATGATACCATACTGGATGGGACAGAAGCTATACGAGCTGGCATCAGAGCCAAAGGCGTTTGTAGAGGTATCTGGGGGGCACAACGACAGGACGTACTTCGAGAGTCCGCAGTATCTTGAGAGTATGCGTGAGGCCCTTGCCGGAAGGTTGACCGGCAGCGGCACAAAATCCGTTGACAAGAGGCGGTAAAGCCTCTATTGTAGACCTTCGTAAGTACGGTAAAACGATGCTGGACAAAGAGAAACTGGTCGAATACACACAGCCGGTCGAGCAGGACCTGGCTGAGTTCAAGCGGAAGCTGAACGACAATCTCAAGGGTGATTCACCCTTGATCAGTTCTATTGCTCGTCACCTGTTGAAATCTCGCGGTAAGCGGATTCGGCCGGTGTTTCTTTTTCTGTCCTCGCGTGCTGCAGACACCTTCACGGACAAGAGTGTCGACGCCTCCCTGGCCATAGAGTTGATCCATACAGCGACACTGCTTCATGACGATGTGGTCGATGAATCGGAGATGCGTCGTGGCCAGGAGACGGTCAATGCCCAGTGGACGAACCTGATCTCGGTACTGATGGGCGACTACCTGTTCGCGAAGGCCTTTCGCTTGATGGTTGCTACAGGCTCACTGGAGTTGATGCAGGCGATCTCGCGGGCGACAGAGCGGGTCTCGGTGGGGGAGCTTCGGCAAATCGAGGAGACCAGCAACTACGACCTGTCCGAGGAAGAGTATATCTCGATTATCGCCGATAAGACGGCCTCGCTGTTTACGGTGTCCTGCGAGGCAGGGCCGATCCTGACCAATCGGGACATGAAGCAGCGCAAGGCGTTTTCAGACTTTGGCGAGAAGGTGGGGATTGCCTTTCAGGTTGCGGATGATCTGCTGGATTTTGTGGGCGATGCGGAGGTTACCGGCAAGGAGCCGGGGAACGACGTATTGACCGGCAAAGTGACACTGCCGCTGATATATTCCTTGAACAAGGTGGCCAAGCCCAGTCGCACGGAGATCGTGACGTACCTGGGCAAGACCGAGGGGGAAGAGCGTTTTGACCGGGTCAAGACGTTTGTCGAGGAGACGGGGGGAATAGACTACGCCTACAGCCGGGCCAACAGCTTATGTAATGAGGGCCTGGATGCTATAAGTGGTCTGGCCGATTCTGTTTATTTCGATTCACTGGTCAATCTGGTTCGCTTCACAACCGCCCGTGTTGCCTGATCCGGGCATGTCCATTTCATGCAGCCATTGTTCACCTGTCACTTGTCGCGGAGTATCAACTCTGATTGGGTTCATTGGACGGAGAACGGGCTGTCACTGAGAGAGTATAAGACCTGATGCTGGGTTATGAGGACATACGGTTCGATTTCCTGACCGGTCAACCATGGCTGGTGGTGCTGGCGTTGCTGGTACTGCTGGGGTTGTCGTTTGTACTGTACCGTCGGACGAATCCCCCTTTGCCGATGTGGCTGAAGATTGCCCTGGGGGCGCTTCGCGTGCTGGCGATAGTGGGAATCGTCATCGCGCTCTCGGAACCAGTTGTCAGTTACGAGCGGACATTCGAGCGACCGCGCAAGGTCACGGTGCTAATGGATCACTCCGAAAGCATGAACAAACAGGAGGCGGGACTATCTCGCAGGGCGCGAGCGGACTCGCTGTTGTCGACGGCGATGTTCGAGCAACTTGGCTCGCAGGCGGAAGTGACTACGCTGTTTTTCGGGGGAAATCTGACGCCATCGCGTTCTGAGGTTCAGCCGGATAGAACGGCGCTGGGAGATGCCATCCAGTCCCGGGAGCGGGAAGAACTGGGAGCCCCGGCGGACTACTGGCTGGTGGTCAGCGATGGGCGGTCGAACTCCGGTCGCGAGCCGGTGGTGGCTGCGCGCGGGTTGCAGAGCCCGGTGTATGCAATCGATGTCGCCGGGGGTTCAGGGAGTTTCGATGTCGGCCTGGTGGAGGCGGACTGCAGTTCGATTCTCTTTGCCGGGCAGCCAACCGAGGTGAAGGCGACGCTTACTTTCAGCCAGGCGCGCGACAGTGTTATCACGGTGCAGCTGCGCGACTCGGCTCGCGTAATTATGCAGAAAGATATCCGGCTGGACCAGGAAAGCGGCCTGGCCGATGTGGTGTTGGACTACACGCCGAGTCAGCCGGGTCAGCAGATCCTGACGGTATCGGTGCCAGCCCGGGAGGCCGAGGAGAACTCGGGCAACAACAGCCAGTCGCTTGCGGTCAAGGTGCTCAAGAGTCGGCTGAATGTGTTGATCGTCAGCCACGCGCCGGATTATGAAGTTGGGTTCCTTCGCCGGTTCCTTCGCCAGGCGGACAAATATGAGGTTAAGCTGGCGGTGCCGGAGCCGAACGCTGGCAATCTGGCCGGTTCATTCCCTGACCAGCAAGCTGAACTGAATCGATTCGACCTGGTAGTGTTGCATGATCCTTCGGCACCGGAACTGGCCCGCTACAGCAACCTGTTGACAAGCTACCTGCAGGACCGTGGTGGTGCACTATTGGTGATGATGGGGCGCCGATTCGGTGACAGGCCGGTTGATCGCGGTGGCGATTTGCTGCCATTTACGCCGAGCCGTGGGGATGCCTTCAGGGCGATTGAATATCACGGGGTGCCGGCTGAGGGACAGTTGTTCCACCCGGCGGTCAGATTGGGTGAGAATCAGACCGCTATTCGCGAGACCTGGGCCCAGGTACCACCATTTGCCTCGGCCGTGATTTGTGACCAGATCGATCCCAATGGCGTGGTGCTGGCGTATGCTTCGGCGCCACTGGATCGTCATGGAAGAGTCCCGGTATTGGGCTACAAACGTATCGGTCCCGGGAAGGTCATCGCCGCAGCAGGATTGCCCTTGTGGCGTTGGGGGTTCAGTGGGGTGGCGACCGGGACTGGTGACGGGATATACGCTGATTTCATGGAGGGCACGATCAGTTGGCTGACTGTGCGTGACGATTTCGATCCGGTACAGGTCAAGCCGACCAAAGAGGTGTACCGTCGGGGAGACGAGGTCGTGTTCGAGGGGCACGCATATGAC
>WJKG01000348.1 GCA_014729205.1 candidate division GN15 bacterium
CTCCTGAGCCCAGGCCGATTCGGACAGGAGCAGCAAGCTCCAAAACAGCGCCAGATGAGTGAATCTGCGGATGTATAAAGCGAATTTCGGCACGGCGGAATATACCATTTGCACGTGGCTTGTCAATCTCTATCACCGAACAGACGGACCAATGTTAATACTGTGCAATAAGTTCTGGGCACGGCATTCCATTCGCACTCACTGTTTGACTTGACTACAGCCGCGGCCTACATTTCGCCCAAACCGCGAAACCGATTGAATACTGACAACCATTCCCGGAATCAAAGTATGCCGCCACGCCCGCTATCCGCCCTATTCACCACCGTGTTCATAACACTGGCGCTTGTGTCCATCGGCACCGCCATGGAAGTCCGACAAGTCGACACGACCAAGGTTTGGGAACAGCCACAACAGCCCCAGAAGAGCTTAACCCAGGTGCTCGCCGACATCCCGAAGACTATTGCCTCGACACCTGTCTATATCGTTGAAGGTATAGCCTGGATTGGTATCGAAACTATCTACAGCTCCGAGTTCCTCTATGAGATTGCCAGAACCCTGATCAGCCCCGTCCCATACCAGGGCTTTGTCCCGGTTGGAGGCTACGGTTCCAATGTGGGACTCGAACTGGGCGGGAAACTCGGGTATCGCAATGTGTTCGTTCGCAAGGACTACATGCGAACAATCGCCACATATTCCACCCACCACTACCAGCGATACGGGTTCAAGTACGACTCGCCTTTCCTGTATGGTGACAACGGCGGAGCTCTTTTCACGATAGACTATCGAAACGAACCCTACGAGAGTTTCTATGGCCTCGGCAACAGCACTTCCGCCGGCGATGAGGTAGCCTATACGCTCGAATCGACCCGCTTGCGGCTGGATCATACTATCACGCTGTCCAGTTGGATGGAAGGCCTCCTCGGTATTGACTACTCAATAACCAACGTCTTCAACGGTGAGAACGACGACCATCTCAATAGTCTCGATGGTATCCGCGAACGCTTTGAACTCAGTCACGAGCAAACCGATGTGGCCCGGATCGTTACTTTCAAAGCAGGACTTGTCCATGACTGGCGGAATCACCCGGGGCAGCCCTCTGCGGGTGGCATAGAGCGATTCGTTGTTCGCTATCACCTGGGTACGGGACGTACCTCCGACCTGGAATACTCTGAGGTCGAGCTGGATGCTTGGCACTTCATCAATCTTCACCGCCAGCGCATCCTGGCCGTGCGCGCCCTTGTCCGCCTTCAGGACAAACCCGGCGATGCCGCCCCTCTACCGTTCTACCTCATTGACGGACTCGGTGGTGAGGATGCCCTTCGCGGCTATCGTACCGATCGCTTCGTTGCCTCCGACCTCACTCTCGCTACGGCCGAGTACCGCTGGCCGATATGGGACGTGTTCGATGCTTTCCTGTTCTATGATATCGGCCGTGTCTACAACGATATCGGAAACGACTTCACATGGGAGAACTGGCATCCCGCTTACGGCTTCGGCGTTCGCCTCTGGGGAGACGACGGTACCCGCCTCAAAGTGACCACAGCCTTCAGCGACGAGACCACGCGATTCTATCTCCAGGTCGGAGAGGAGTTTTAAGCATGGTTACCAACCAGAGACTCAGCCCCTTACACGTGATCCTTCCGTTCCTTGCTGGCCTTCTTCTGCTCTCATGTGCTGGGCAGCACCCGCCCTTTACTCCGGAGAATATCCACTGGGTGGAAGATGATAAGCGAGATATTGGCGACGCTAACTTCGCCGATCCCCTGCTTATCTGGCAAACGATCGATCGCACCATCTTCTGGCAGTACTACCAGTCGGTCGACATTGACCGCAACCTCGGTATCCTATTCGGAGATCCCCGGCAGGCATACAACGTGAACGCCTTCGACGAGGTCCCCAACTCCACCTGGTACACGAACCGCCACGCATTCGAGCCATTGACTCCAGAACAGATCAAGCGAGGACCGTTCGGCCCCGATGGCAACGCAGGGCCGGATACCGGGCGCACCTGGAGGGTGTTCCGCCCTAAGATACAGGGAGCAACAGTCGGTTTCTGGATAGAGGATGCTCGCGGTGACAAGTACATTATTAAGTTGGATCCCCTGGACTACCCGGAAATGGCCACTGCGGCCGCTGCTATGGCATCACGCTTCTTCTGGGCTTGCGGTTACAATGTGCCCCAGGAGAACATCGTCTATTTCCGTCCTGAGATCCTTGAGATTCAGGAAGGCGCCACCATCAAAGACGCTCAGGGCGTCAAGCGAACCTTCACACAGTCTGATCTCAAGAGCATTCTGGGCAAGGTGCACATCCGCGACGATGGGACCATCCGTGCTCTGGCTTCGAAGCTCCTGCCGAACGTCCGCGGCCCTTTCAGTTTTACAGGTACCCGCGCGGGCGATCCCAATGACTGGTGCGACCACGAGCACCGGCGTGAGTTACGGGCGCTCTATGTGCCCTGCTCCTTCATCAACCACTATGACATGAAGGATCAGAACACTATGGACATACTGGTGACTGAAGGCGACCGAAGCTATCTGAAGCACTACCTGATCGATTTCGGGTCCTCGTTCGGCTCCGACGGCAAAGGTCCCAAGAACCGCAAGCGCGGTCATGCCGCCACTTTCGACCCCGGCGAAGTGATGGGTTCGCTCTTTACTCTTGGCTTGCACAAGTGGAACTGGGAGACCGACTGGCAGGTGGAATACCCATCGATCGGCTATTTTGTCGCCGAGCCATTCGACCCACCTAACTACACGCCCATCTATCCCAACCCTGCCTGGGAAAACATGACCAACCGCGATGCCTACTGGGGGGCCAAGCTGGTGATGGCGTTCCGCGAAGAGCATCTGCGTGCCCTGGTGGAAGCCGGTCAGTTCTCCAACCCGGCCGCAGAGCAGTACCTGCTGCAAACGCTTATGGATCGCCGCGAACAGATCGGCCGATATTGGTTCAGCAAGGTCAACCCACTCGATCACTTCACGTACGCTCATGACCCTTCTGGGATCACTATCACCTTTGATGATTTGAACGTGTATTACAGATTGGATGATAGCTCGCCCGTCAGCTATCAATGGGAAATGCACTACCGAGGCAAACGTCTGTGGGATCCGACAAGCATAACCGAGACATCTCTCATCCTCAACAGCGA
>WJKG01000349.1 GCA_014729205.1 candidate division GN15 bacterium
ATGTAGTATACTGTTCGATGGTTCGGGTGTCAAATGATGAGTGAGGGGCAAGGCAGAGTCTGCAGTCGGCGATCCTGTTACTCAATTCGGTGAGATTTCGTCCAGTTGTATGTGGACAATACACGGCTGTATGGTTTCGTTCAATACCCCTGCGGGGGCGGACGAAGCAGGTCGAAGGCGGCACTAACGAGACTGTCAATCGATCAGCTTGTAGAGGTACACCCCGTCATCTTCACCGTTTGGTCCTCTCAAGTCCTTCATACGTTGCCACCCGAGCGACTCGTAGAGCCGTCGTGCACGAGCATTGCCGACATCCACTCCCAACGTCAGTTTGGTCTTGCCCATCTGGTGCGCCCTTTTGTCCGCAGCATCCAAGAGGCGGCGGCACTCGTCAGCGGATAGGAATCGGGGCTCGGCGTCCTTGATCACCTTCAGATAGCGAATACCATCCAACGGATTGGCCCTACAGAGGTTGTGTTTGCATCCAAAGCCGAAGATGGACTTGAGCGTCTTAAGCTCATAGTTGATCGTGCTGGGCTTCGCCCTCAGCTTGTTGGGTGCCACACGGTGCGGCAGATCGTCGGGAAGCTCTATCTTCCGGGGATCGACGTCCCTCCGGAAACGCTTATATTGCTCGATCATTGCCAGATCAACATGGGAGACTTTCTTGACCTGCCGGTGATGCAGATGGAGGAAGATCTCAAAGTTCGCGATGACGTTCTTGTATCGCCGGGTGGTGCTGGGTGAGTTGTTGGTCTTGGAGTACTCGATGAACTCAAAGAAGACTTGCTCCAGAGTACCGTCGGGGATATCCAGGTCGAACTGTTGTCGAGTAGCCTTGGCCTCCAGATCTCTCAGGACCTTCTCAGCCATCTTCCTGGACTCGCCGATACGGCGTCGAACCCGTTTGCCATTAACCACCAGATTAGCGTAGTAGACCTTGCCTCGTTTGTATAGCGACCCCATACGAAAACCCCAGTTCAGGACGCCACAATGGCGTCACAAACACGTCACAAACAGCCTATGGGCAGTATAGGGGTTTCGTAAGCTGTTGTCAATGTAGGGGATAAAGGAAAATAGCGGTGCAGGGACTTGAACCCCGGACACGCGGATTATGATTCCGCTGCTCTAACCAGCTGAGCTACACCGCCATTTCATCTCGATATCTCAGGGCTAAATCGGCTGTCGGACGGGGCCGTCCAACTCGCGGTCGGGCCAGCCGATAGCTGAGACAGTCTGTGAATCTAACATATTATCGGCACCTGTCAAGAGATTTGGAGGGCTCAGGACAGGTCGCACGCGCCGGGGCAAACTCGGACAGCCGGAGAGGAAACGCCACCAGCTCGCAGGCTGACGACTGGTCGGAATCCAAAACTGGGAACCGGGCTTTCGCGTTGCGATCGCCGCGTTGTTTGCCGTTGGCGGACTCCTCGGGATGATGGGCGGTTGACGGCACCACGGAATAGATGGCAGGAGGCCGTTGGCCTTCTTCCCTACCGCAGAGATGGGTGAGTTTCAGAAGGATCCCATGTTGGAGGGGTGAGCTACCCCATAGATTTCTACCCCCCAGAAGGTGGGGCACCGGACGGCGGTATCGGAATGAGAGCCACCCCAGAGGGGTAGAATGGCTTAACGTGTCAGATGGCAGAAGTAATGCGAACACTACACACTGCAAGCGCCGGGGCACTGGGCGGATTCCAGTTGCCTTTTGGGGGATTGGAGCTTTCTTTTGGCCGGGAAGTAGGTAATAGAGAAACCGATACAGGTTTGGCAACGTACTGACCTGTAAAGACCTCGCGAAGGAAAGGCATCATGACACATCGCAAACTCTCGGCCGGCCTGGTGCTGGCGGTACTATTGACAATCGCGCTGGGCGTGTCGGCATCGGCGCAAAACTGGCAAGGTGGACTGGCATTCCAGCTCGGGTTTCCGACCGGTGAGTACAAAGACCAGATCGACAAGACCGGGGTTGGCATCGGTGGCGATATTCTGTGGTCGCCGCGTAGCGCGCCGGTTGGGATCGGCCTGTCGATCGGGTGGTTTCAGGTTGGCAACGAGACACGACAGGAGCCGTTCAGCACCACCATTCCCGATGTGACAGTCGATGTCGAAACGGAGAACGCGCTGGCGCAGTTCCTGCTGCTCTTTCGTCTGCAACCGAAGGCAGGAGCATTCCGACCGTATGCTGACGCGCTGGTAGGTGTGAACTACCTTTACACCACGACGACGATCAAGAACGCCAGCAACGACGAAGAGGTTGCCAGCAGCACGAATTTCGATGACAACGCGCTGGCTTACGGCTTCGGTGGGGGCGCTATGATCAGGGTGTACGAGAGTCCGGAAGCTGGCCCCACAGGACCGTTTGAGGTGTTTGTTGATCTTGGATTCCGCTACATGCTTGGTGGTGAGGCGGAGTATCTGAAGGAGGGATCGATCCGTCGTGAAAACGCTGTGGTAGCGTTTGACGTGACGGAGTCGAAGACAGATATAGCGGTGGCACGGGTGGGGGTGTCGGTGAGTTTTTAGGGGCGATGTTGAAACTG
>WJKG01000350.1 GCA_014729205.1 candidate division GN15 bacterium
ATGGAGAACACCGAACAGAAGACCGACGATCGGCCAATTCAGTTCAAGTTCGCTGGATGGTGGGGGTTCATCTTTGCCGGGATATTCATTCTCTATGGTGGGGTGCAGATCATTCTGGGGATTCTGGACAACCAGTACCAGCAATTGGGGCAATCGATGGCCTTTGCGTTGATCGGCGTTGTTCTGATGGTTGTTGTCTACGCCTATCGGGCCCGCAAGACATGGGGCTGGTATGGGCTGATTGTTGTCAACGGGTTAATCGTGATACTTGCGATAACGGATATTACACGCAGCGAGAGCATCGTCTTGCTATGGATTGCGGTGGGTGCTTTGTATGCGTTGTTGTCGCGAAACACGAAGGAGTATTTGCAGAGCGGGCGTTAAATTTGGGTTGACTTCAACCGAAAACATGATAGATTGTTGCCCTTGACAATCCTGTTGGCGCCCTAGCTCAGTTGGTAGAGCAACGGACTGAAAATCCGTGTGTCCCCAGTTCAATTCTGGGGGGCGCCACTTTTTAGTTAGATCACAATGCGGCCTGACAGGTCGCTTTTTTTTGTGGGGATGGAATGGGCAGCGGGGCTGGACCATCCCGGACCAGCCACCGCCGTATGCATCACTTCTGATCGTCGTCGAGCTCCCGCATAGCCCTGAGTATACCCAGCGGGGAGCTTCCCTGGGCGACCTTGGTCAGCTTTTCCATGCGGTCTGAGTCGGCCTCAAACTTCTTGTTGAGGCGAGCCTCATATGCCTGACGGAGAACTTCGAGGAGTTTGTCCAGTTCGTACGGCTTGGGCAGGTATGAGAAGGCGCCGAGCTTGGTGCATTCTACAGCCGAGTCAACCGAACCATGACCGGTCAGGATTATGACCTCCAGGAACTTGTGTTCCCTTTTGAGGATCTCGAGCACCTGCTGGCCGTCCATACCGGGCATCTTCAGATCCAGCAGAGCCAGATCGAACTTCTCTTCCTTGGCAATCTCGACCGCATCGGGACCGTTGGAGGCGGTGGTGACATCGAAATCACGCATCTCCAGTCTTTGGGCGATCGACTCGAGGAATTTCACTTCGTCGTCGACGATAAGTAGCTTGATCTTGTTCGACATTGTCTGTGTCCCTTATCTCAGAAACCAATGAATTTCCAGTACACGAGAAACACCCAGAACCAAAGCACAGCAAACGAGAGCACGAGAACAGCGGCCCCGTGTTTCATAAAATCACCAAGGCTGACAAGTTGTTCCCCGGTGCGCGGGTCTTTGGCCATGGCAAATGCAATGGCATTGGAAGGTGTTCCGATGATCAGCATATGTGCAAAAGACGAGGCGAACGCAGTGGCAAACCCGACCATCCAGGGATGCGTACCGGAGATGGCTGCCATAGGTACGGTAATGGGGCCGATAGCCGATACGGTTGCGCCGTCGCTCATGAAGTTCGTGGTGAGACCCGTGAAGAGGCTGGCTGCCATGGCCAGGCCGGTACCCTCGCTGAAGAAGTCAGGGAGAATCGAAAGGAAGCTGTCCGCGAGAAACAGTGCCGCACCGGTGGAAGCCAGACCTTTGCCGAGGGCCGATGCGCTGGCATAGAGAGCCACAACCTCCCAGTGGATACTGGTGACATCGCGCCATTTGAGGATTCGCAAGATGTTCAGGGCGACGATTCCAAGAATGACCGGACCACCCATGCCGAACACGTCACTGGCGCTGATCCAGAGCACCACGACCACCAGCAGTACCAGGGCAGTGAGATACTCGTTCCGAGTCATTGGTCCGATCTTCTCCGAGGCCTGCCTTACAATTGCCGAGACATTCAGGTTCTTCACAGCGGTCTTGCGTCCCAGGACGAGATAGAAGTAAAGCCCAATGACAATCGCCATGACGGGAACGAAAGGCATACCATACATCACCCATTCGCCGAACGAGGGAGCGATGTTGTAATCCTGCAGAATCCCCATCATGATAGCATTGCGTCCGCCTGCTGCGGGGGATCCCGGTCCGCCCGAATTGGCGGTGTAGCAGAGCATGAGGGCCAGCATGACAGCGAGAGCTTTGTCCTGCGGTATTCCGGCGCTCCTTATGGAAAGCGTGTAGACCATCATGAACAGCGGCATGATAAACGCCACCAGAGCATGTTCGCTTACCACTGAACAGGCCATAGCCAGAAGGGGGAGGAATATGAACAACAGGCGGGGGAGAGTTTTGGCCGGACCAAGTAGCAGCAAGCCGATCCTCCGATCAAGCCCGGTCTTGCTGATGGCCAGCGCGATAGCCAGGACACCAAAGATGAAGATGACAGCATCCTTGGCGTAGGCTGAGGCAATGTCGTCCGGTTTAAGGATTCCGAAGAAGTACATCACCACACCGACCAGCAACGCTGTGATACCCACCGGGACAGCTCCGGTAGCCCAGAACAGTGCCGCGACCACCAAAAGGCCGAGCATGATACGGGCCTTAAACGCCACGTCTTCGGGCGTGGCTGGAATGAATGTGCGGTTGCCGTCCTCGTCCACGACTGTTTCTCCGATGCCGTACTTCTTACTATAGTATTCCGCGACTGTCTGGCCGTTGTCCATTTTGCGATAGCTGGCGAAGCCGACATTGGGGTCACTGATCTGCCCGGTTTTGGGCGCAGAAAGAAGCGTCATCAAACGTTCCGGTGCCGGAACGAGTGCCATGGTGAGCATGACAAGAACACCCAGCAGGATGATACCCGGCCGCGAATTATGCGAGCCTTTCAACCAGGCCCAGATCGAATCGCGTTCTACATGTGGTACTTCATGGCGGGCCATGGCGTGCACTTTGTCCTCGCGCGCCTGATCAACAACTTCGATGAGTTTCTCGAGATCACATGGCTTGGCCAGATACGAGTAAGCATCCAGGCGCCCGATTTCCATGGCGGAGTCGAGCGACCCATGACCGGTAAGCATGATCACCTGCAACTCCGGCCGGAAGGCCTTCATCTCCTTGAGCACCTGATCGCCGGGCATTCCGGGCATCTTCAAATCCAGGACCACGACATCAATATCAGGGTCCTGACGGATGGCCTGAATACCTTCCTCGCCGGTGCCAACATCGACAACGGCGTAGTCGCGCATCTTCAGGCGATCGGCAAGATTCTGGCGGAATGTCTGTTCGTCGTCAACCAGTAGAATCTTTGGCATTGTCCCTCCCGGCGCCGTCAGGGCGCCAGCTCCCTGACTTTGTCGACTATAAGTTCGAAGAGGTCGGACAGGCGGATGATGCCTACCACCCGAGATTGTTCGGTGACCAATAGTGACAACTGCTGCCACTGAACCAGGCGATGGACCGCATCAGCCAGCGGAGCGGAAACGTCAATTGAGTGCGTGGTCTTGACCATGACGTCCCTGGCTCGAATGGCACTGGCATGGGCGCAGATATCGGACAGGTTGAGTTCGAGCTCGCGCGCGTGCTTTTTGACAGTACTAAGCAAGTCCTCACTCACCCCGGCACGGGCCAGGCGCTCCTCGTCCTCAGCAAGATCGACCTGAGGCTGCAGCGACTTCAGGAAAGTCAGCTGTCCTATCTTGCCGACTATCTTGCTGTTCTCATCGGCCACCAGAACCGCTCGGTGTGGCTGGCGGTCCGATCCCAGTGCTTGCTGGGCTGCCTCCAGTGCCACGACAGCATCCAGCAAGGTCGCGTCGGTAGATATGACAGGATACTGCTCAAGGCGAATCATCACGTCTCGCACGACCATGCGGTCGATATCGTTAGTCTGCTTCTTTTCGTTCATATCATCCTCACGACTGTACTATTTGGCCGGCAAAGAGATAGTGAAGCTACTCCCTTCTCCGGGAGCACTCTTCACGGTAATCTGTCCACGCAAGCTCTCAATTATGCCATAACTGACCGACAGTCCCAAGCCGGTTCCCTTGCCGGGCTCCTTCGTGGTGTAGAACGGCAGGAAGATATTGGCCAACTGTGGCTGTGACATCCCCTTGCCGGTGTCGGTGATGTTGATCCGGATCTGGTTGCCGACCTTTTCAGTCTGAATAGTGATAGTCCCTGCCTGACCGCCAATGGCATCCATAGCGTTCTTGATGATATTCAGGAAGACCTGTTGTAGTTGGTTACCATCGGTCGTAATCTCCGGCAGATTCTTCGCATAGTCACGAACAACCTTCGTGTTGGAGACTGTAAGTTCGTTCCCCAATAATCCGTCAACGACACCATCGAGCAGTTTGTGTACATCGTGTCGCCGCAGATTCACTTCATGTTTGCGCACAAACCCAAGTAACTTATGGGTGATATCGCGGCAGCGATACACTGACTGCTGGATTGAGTCCAGGTGCCCGCGGAGTTCATCGTGCGAGAGTTCACGCCCGAAGTCGGGGTTGGACTTGTCCTGGATCAACCCCGCTTCCTCGCTGATAGAGGCCAGGGGATTGTTGATCTCATGGGCAATCCCTGCGGCGAGCTCGCCGACGGACGCCAGTTTGGCGGCATGGGTCAACTGGGCGCGATTGCGATCGGACTCCATTTGCACTTCGGTCGTATGTTTCGCCCGGAAGAAGATAATCACGGCTCCGATGAGGCTCATGACGATGGTGATTATCAGCATAATCAGGCGAAAACCTGAAAGAAGCGGGATACCGCTCTGTGGCGACTCCTGGACCACCAAGGCCCACTCGACGGTATTGAGCCAGGCATAGGCGGAGATAGCGCTGCGACTGTGAAGCTCTGCTACCTCAACGCCGGTCGGAGGCACTGCCGGAGGCACGTAGAGTGCTGAATCCAGCGGAGAGCCAATCGCGGGCGCGGAAAGCTGATACAGGCCTTCGGGGCTCACAATCGAGGTATATACCTCTCTGTCCTCGCGAAGCGAGCTGATGTAGTCGTAGATCTTTTGAGGCTCAAGAGTCGCTCGGAGTACGTACGGTTTCTCGTCGATCATGCGGCTGGTGGCTATAGTGAAGTGAGGACGCTGACGGAAACCGAGATAGATATCTGTGATAATGTAGCGCTGGTCTCCATCGTGCAGCCGTTCATACCATGGCTCATGGAGGTAGCTTCGTAACTCAAGGGACGGGAAGGGGCCGGCATATGCAACCTGTACGCCGTCTTCATTGAAGAAGCCAACATCGACGAAGGCATCACTGCTGCGCTTGAGACGTCTTAAGTGTGCCTCGATTTGCTCCGAAGAGGGTGGGATTGGATACGACGGATCGTTGAGCAGGTTAGACAGATTAACAACACGTTCAGACAGGAAAAGATCAAGAGTGTTGGCCTGGCTCTCGGCTATAGCCTGAAGATGCAGGCGCTTGCTCTCGCCCAGGATGGCATCATATTGAATGAAGAAGAAGACTGCCAGCAACAGCACCGGCCCAAGGTACAGAATAAGCAGGCGAATGGTTGTCTTCCGTCGAAGCTCACTGTAGTGGGCATGATCAAACGGAAGGAAGTCGGCAAACGAGACGGTACGTTTTGTCACTTCTGGTCCCTCATCGCAAGTACGTGTATCCCGGTCTGATAGTTCAGTTGAATACTCGTTCTGTCGCGCAGAATGTACTGCTTAGTTGAGCGTATTGTCAATGAAACTCGGTGCGCCCCGCTCCGAAAAGCGTGCCACCTCTCTTATGGCTTGAGGCCCCCAAGATTCCCGTTGTGCCATCCACGCCTTTGACCTATATACTGACCATTATGATACCAGGAAATGAAGTCCACTTCGACAGAGGCAGGGATTAGCCTGTGCCTGTTCCCGTGGTG
The DNA here is from genome assembly GCA_014729205.1 of candidate division GN15 bacterium. Lineage (GTDB taxonomy): Bacteria > Zixibacteria > MSB-5A5 > GN15 > FEB-12 > WJKG01. Next base: position 5,723 of record WJKG01000350.1, read on the forward strand.
GAAAATACTGACCTGAAGGGTGTCCTGATCGTCCGGCCGAAGATATTCCGTGACGGACGGGGCTCCTTCTGCGAGACCTGGTCTGCCCGCGACTGGAAGTCGGCCGGGGTTGATTTTGAGCCGGTACAGGATAACCACTCGGTGACTATCCAGGCCGGTACGGTGCGCGGGCTGCACTACCAGTTGGAGCCGATGGCGCAGGCCAAGCTGGTGCGCGTGGTACGCGGGGCGGCGCTTGATGTGGCTGTGGATATTCGTCGCGGGAGCCCTGCATTCGGAAAATGGGTGAGTGTCAAACTGACCGAGCAGGATCAGACCCAGGTCTTTCTACCGCGCGGTTTTGCGCACGGATTCTGCTCGCTGGTTGCCGATACAGAGGTAGTCTACAAGGTGGACCGGTACTACTCACCGGAGCATGATCGGGCCATCCGATGGGACGACCCGAACATTGGGATCGACTGGCCGTTCGATGACGTCGAACTTTCCGAGAAGGACCGAACGGCGCCTTTGCTCAAGGATGCAGAAATCAACTTCACGTATGGTGAGATCTGATATGGCCGAGCAGTATATAAAGCGAGGAATCATCCTGGCCGGTGGGGCGGGTACACGGCTACATCCGGCTACTCGCGTCGTATGCAAGCAGCTACTGCCAGTGTATGACAAGCCAATGGTCTACTACCCGCTGTCGACACTGATGTTGATGGGAATACGTGAGATCCTGCTCATCTCTACCCCGGAGGATGTTCCCCGATTCGAGGAGCTTCTCGGCGACGGACAGGAGCTTGGATTACAGCTCTCATACCAGGTGCAGCCAAAACCGGGAGGAATCGCACAGGCCTTTCTACTTGGTGCAGAGTTCATCGGTGATCAACCGGTGGCGCTCATTCTCGGAGACAATATCTTCTATGGCGCTTATGACTTCGTTCGTCGCGCACGTGAATTCACGACTGGCGGACTGGTGTTCGGTTACTGGATCAACAATCCCCAGCGATACGGTGTAGTGGAGTATGACCGGGCGGGTCATGTTGTTTCGATCGAGGAAAAACCCGTCAGGCCGAAATCGAACTACGTGGTGACAGGGTTGTATCTGTACGACAGCGAGGTCGTATCAATTGCACGGTCGCTGAAGCCCTCCGCTCGTGGGGAACTGGAGATTACCGATGTGAATCGTGAGTATCTGCGCCGCGGCGAATTGGAAGTGCAGCGTCTGGGACGCGGCATTGCCTGGCTGGATACGGGGACACACGAGAGCCTGCTGGAGGCCAGCGAGTTCATCTCGACTATTGAAAAACGGCAGGGGCTGAAAATCGCCTGCCTGGAGGAAGTTGCGTATCGCATGGGGTTCATTGATCGCCCGCAACTTCAGCACTTGATCGACCGAATGACCGACAATGACTACCGTGCCTACCTGTGCCGAGTGATGGATGAGTTAGACAGTGACTTCTAAGCTACTTATTACCGGAGCGACAGGACAACTGGGTACCGAGCTGGTGGCGGCGCTGGAGAGATCCGGCCGGCAGGTCGTCGGGCTGGACCTGCCAGAATTTGATTTGACAAAACCCGACGCCGCACAGGCGTTGATCAAGAGTCATGAGCCCCGCATTGTCCTGCATGCGGCCGGTTACACGCATGTCGACAAGGCCGAGTCGGAATCGGAGCTGGTTCATCGGGTGAATATGGAGGGGACAAGGGCGGTGGCTCAGGCATGTCACGACATTGGGGCGAGAATGATCTACTACTCCACCGATTATGTCTTCGACGGCACTAAGGGCACTGCTTATACCGAGGATGACAAGCCCAACCCGCTCGGTGTCTACGGTCGGTCGAAACTCGGCGGGGAGGAGGCCATAGGCGAAGCGCTCGAGGATCACCTTATCATCCGCACTGCATGGCTATATGGACCTCGCGGCAAGAACTTCGTCAGGGCAATGCTCCGCCTGGCCCAGCAACAGGTGAATGCGCATGCCCAGGGGTTGCTGGTCGAGCCGATCAAGGTCGTTGATGACCAGCTGGGAAATCCCACATCAACTACGGACCTGGTGCGTCAGACACTCCGCGTCATGGAAGAGCCCATAACGGGGATCGTACACGCTACCTGCCATGGTGAGACGACCTGGTATGAATGGGCATGTCGGATGTTCGACAAACAGAATCTGGCGGTGCTGGTTCGCCCGTGCACGACCGAGCAGTTTGGTCGCCCGGCACCGCGTCCGAAGTGTTCGTCGCTCGATAACGCGCGCCTCCTGAGTGAGGGACTGGACGTGATGCGCAACTGGGATGTGGCCCTGGATAACTTCCTCACCGGTCGCCATCAGGCGGACTAGTCCGGCCATGTGGCGCACCAGCACGTACAACGTCACACTTCGCGGGCTCACCCAGGTATCCAAATTCGTCCTGCTGATCTTTCTGGCGCGTTACTTCGATGTGGCTGATGTGGGCATTTGGGGGCTTATCAACATCACCATCGCGATCGGGCTTTACCTGTTAAGTTCGGACTTCTACATCTTCAATTCGCGGGAGATTCTCGCTTCGTCTCCGGAGCGTCAGGTGCTGCTGATTCGCAACCAGGCCGTGTACCACCTTATTGCCTATGCAGTCGTTATGCCGGGACTGCTACTGGTGTTCATTGGGGATCTTATACCGTGGCAGTATGCTGGCTGGTTCTACCTGCTGCTCTTGGTGGAGCATACATCTCACGAGTCTGTCCAGTTGCTGGTGACGCTGTCTCGGCCGACTATCGCCAATGTGATCATATTCATTCGCAGCGGCATGTGGGCCTGGGTGGCTATCGCGACCGCCTGGAGCTTGCCCGATTTGCGCCAGCTGCCTTTCATCTGGACCTGCTGGGCGGCGGGTGGTGCGGCAAGTCTGGTGCTTGCTTTCGCTCAACTGCGCAGGCTGCCCTGGTCGACACTAAGGGGAGAGCCGATCGATTTCACGTGGATACGGACCGGCATGAAAACCGCCCTGCCGTTCTTGGTGGCCACGCTGTCGTTTCAGCTACTGAACAATGCGGATCGCTATTTTCTCCAGCACTTCCGCGGCGAGGAAGCAGTGGGAGTGTATACCTTCTTTGCCGGGATAGCCAATGTCATCCACGTGATCGTGTTTACGGGGGTGTGTCAGATACTGTTTCCCAGGCTGATCAGCAGTTACCAGGGCGGGCAATTCGACACGTACCGACACAACCGTCGATTGCTCACCCGTGGTATCGTTGGTCTGGGGGTGCTTCTGGGCATTCTGGCACTGGTGTTGATCCAACCAGTATTGGATTTCCTGAACCGGCCGGTGTATACCTCGGAGGTCGATGTCTTCAGGATCATGGTGGGATCGGTGGTAGCACTCTGCTTATCGTATATTCCTCACTATGCACTGTTCGTACGCAGACATGACCGTCCCATTATCATCGCAGGTATACTGGCTCTGTTCGTGGCCGTGGTAATGAATACGTTGCTGGTCCCCCGGATGGGCATTCCGGGCGCTGCGTGGGCTACCTTTACGGCCATGGGCTTTCTGCTGGTAACCAAGTCTGTGGCAGCAGTGTACTATGCTCGATCGGATTAGTTGCCCGAATTCCCTTTGGAGTGATTTTCCGTTGCTTTTTGTAAGCGATTGCATTAATTAGGGGGTCTAAACCGAGGCCTGTTTATGGCCGATGGTAACATAAGACTTCGGTGGGGTTCCCGAGCGGCCAAAGGGAACAGACTGTAAATCTGTCGGCGAAGCCTTCGGAGGTTCGAATCCTCCCCCCACCACCATTTCTCGCCCCCGACGGGGCGTTTTTCTTTGGCCAATTCTCATCAAGCCAACAACTACTCTTAGAAATCGCCGTACTGTTCAGAATATCGCGCACCGTGTCCTTTTTGGGCTTGGGCGTTCAGTGCGTACCCGCTATCTTGACGGACCAAAGAGCAAAATGAGTAGCCTCGCACCACAGAGAATCCCCACCGACTACACCCAGGGGTCGGTGATCAGCGCCATTGTCAAGATGGGGCTACCCTCGATGTTTGGCTTTCTCAGTGAGAATATCTACCGTTTTGTCGACACCTTCTGGGTCTCGCGGCTGGAAAATGGCGAGGCTGCCGTTGCAGCGATCACCTTCTTTGGTACGATGCAGTGGATGATGTTCTCATTCAACTCGCTGGTCGGTCCCGGATCGGTAGCCGTGATCTCTCGCAGATACGGTGAGAAGGCATACGACCGAGCCGAGAAGGCTATCAAAGAGACTATCATTCTCAAGCTGTTCTTTGGTGCTGTGCTGGGCACGGCCGGTTACCTGTTTGTGCGGATGATACTCGGCCTGCTCGGAGCCGAAGGAGAGGCGCTCGAAATGGGTGTGACCTATGGGCAGACGATGCTCCTTGGATTGCCGGTAATGTTCGCCACTTATTCCATTTTCACTGGTATGCGGTCGGTGGCCAATCCGCAAATGGCCATGATGCTCATGGTGGGGTCCAATCTCCTCAACCTGGTTCTCGACCCGCTGTTCATTTTTGGCTATGCGGGACTTCCCGCGCTTGGTATTCAGGGGGCGGCAGTGGCCTCGGTTACGAGCTTCCTGATCACGCTAAGTGTTGGTTTCGTGTTGTTCTACGGACGTCGCACCAACGTACGGCTTACTCTAAGCGGAGAGGCCCCAATCTCGCTGCAATCGATGCTGAAGATCGTCAAGATCGGCGTGCCGGCCTGGCTGGGAGAGCTGTCCTTCTCAGGATCTCGGCTGGTGATCACGCCCATGATAGCCGCCTTCGGTACCCCGGTCGTGGCTGCATACGGCGTGGGGAACCAAGTGACGCACTTTGGCATCATGGTCTTAGTGGGCATCGGGCTGGGGCTGTCGTCATTGATTGGGCATACAGTCGGAAGCGGGAAGATCGACCGTGCCCGTACGGTGGGCAATACTGCCGTCTGGCTGGGGATAGGGATTATGGCGTTCTTCGGCATAGTTACATTCGCCTTTGCGCCGCAGATTATGCGTCTGTTCTTCCAGGATGCTGAAACGGTAACGTACGGTGTGCACATGCTTCGTATCCTGGCCCTCGGTTTTCCATTCCTGGGAGGCTTTCTAATGATGGAGGAAATCCACATGGGAGTGGGGCTGAATACTCCGACCATGATAATGGCCATTATCCACGGCTGGATACTGCAGGCGCTGCCAATGTACATTCTCACGCAGGTGATGGGATTCAACCAGGATGCCATCTGGTGGGCAGCATCGGGCTCCCTCTTCCTGGGCTGCGTGATTTTCTATCAGTACTATCGTCGCGGACGCTGGCTCACGCACCAGGTATGATAGACCAGCCGGAACGGCTGCATCCATCTTACATTCATGGTCCAATGCAGGCCATTTTGATTGACATTCAACGCTTAAGAGCTAAATTAAGTAGTGGATGGTTGCATCCACCAAAGAAAGAGTTCAATCAGTTCTGGTCTAACGTCGAAAGCCTGTCCAAGGGTGTTGACTGTCGCTGCACATATCCCAAAAATGACGTCTCCGCTCCACGGGTCTTTCTATCAACGAGGTGTCCACAATGCGTAATCTCCCCCTGCTGACACTTGCTCTGTTACTGATCCTTGCCGGTTCGGTGAATGCCACTGACCTGTATCAAATCGAAGTCCGAACCGAGGCCGATGCTCGGCTGGCAAGACAGTTGTCGATCGATCCGTTCCTGAAGATAACAGACGGCTATCTGGTTCTGGTTCAACCCGATGCTGTCGATGCACTGCAGAAGTCTGGTTTGACTGCTCGATTCGTGGCATCTGATGTCGATCGTCGGACAACAGCTCTGGATATCTCTCTCGATGGTTCCGGGGCACAGCAGTTTCCGGTGATCTTCGAGCAGGGGCAAACTCGACTGCTGAGGGTTACCCCGCAAGACCTCGAAAGACCCCAGGCCCGCCTGGCGCCAATTCTGACGTATAATCTCGAGATTCGCTACGACCGTCCCCCGATGTTGGATCTATCCAAGGCACCATCAGCGGCCGATCTTGATTCGCTGGTTAATCTGGTGAGTTTGGATTCTCTGGAGGACATGGTCCTTACGCTGCAGTCATTCCCGCCACGGGTGACCGGCTCTACGGGGGATTCACTCGGTCGCGACTATGTGATGGGCAAGCTGCAGGACTATGGCTATGATTCCGTTGTCCACGACAGCTTTGTCTACAGTGGCGACCAGGTGCAGAACGTGGTAGCGTATAAGATCGGCACCGACTACCCCGATCATCACATTGTTGTCGGGGCGCATCGCGATGCCGTGAGCGGTTCACCCGGAGCCGATGATAACGGCTCAGGTACGGCAGGGGTGCTGGAGATTGCGCGGGTGCTCAAAGACATCGACACCAAGATGACCTATGTGTTCGTCCTTTTTACCGGCGAGGAGCAGGGGTTACACGGTTCATGGCACTACGCCGATGAAGCTGCGGCTCGCGGCGATAGTATTGTCATGATGCTGAATCTGGATATGATCGGGTATGAGGGGAATGTGGATGATGTCAAAGTGTATCACGGAGACGATCTTACCTGGCCGAACCTGTGGGTCGACCTTGCCGATTCACTGACCGGGGTAGGCCTCAACGGTGTCCTGAGCGGCACCATCCCGTATTCCGATCATTACCCATTCCAGCAAAACGGGTACGATGTCGTCTTCCTGATCGAGTACAATTTCTCATCCGTGTATCATACGTATCAGGATTCTGCGTCATATATGGATTTCACCTATCATCGCCGCATCGTGCAGGCATCGTTGGCCACGGCCTATCAGGTCAGCGAGGTCTACGTACCTACACCGGGGCTGTACTTCAGCTATCCAACAGGGCAGCCTGAGTACATCGAGCCGAGTCAAGCCTCGGTGCTCGACGTTCAGATAGAGCCGGCAACCGGAGGGAGCATTGTTCCGGGAAGTGAGGAGGTTCACTATCGAACCGAGCTCAATCCAACCTGGAATACGGTTCCTTTGACGGATCTGGGCGGTGGTATGTACCAGGCGACGATGCCGGTGTTCGGTTGTGATGACGCATATGTGGAGTACTACGTATCGGCCGACGAAACGACCGGTGGTACTATGTACGACACTGACCCTTCGGACCCAAACCGGGCACCGATCGCTACCAGCTTATACATGGCCTTTGAGGATGATTTTGAGACCGACAATGGTTGGATATTCGAGCCCGATTGGGAACGCGGTATTCCGACCGGTGGCGGTGGCCAATACGGCGGCCCCGATCCGGTAGGGGGAGTTGAAGGTGATAATGTCGCCGGATACAACCTCCAGGGCGACTACTCCGGTGGAATAAGCCAGCGTCACCTTAGCAGCCCTCCCATTGACTGTAGTAACATGGGTGGTGTGAAGCTCAAATTCTGGCGCTGGCTGGGAGTGGAGCAGCCGCAGTACGACCACGCGTATATCATGATAAGCAATAACGGCATCAGCTGGGACACGATCTGGCAAAACACCAGCGAAGTGACTGACTACGAATGGACGGAGATCGAGTACGATATCTCGCAGTGGGCAGATTTCCAGGACACCGTGTACCTGAGATGGACAATGGGGTCCACCGATGCCATCTGGAACTTCTGCGGGTGGAACATCGATCATGTCCGCGTGATTGGTTACGAATGTGATCTCGGGACTGATACTGACGGTGACGGTATTGTCAATGCCGACGACAACTGTCCTACCGTGCAAAACCCGGATCAGGTCGATACCGATTCTGACAACGTGGGGGATGCATGTGACAATTGCCTGGCCGTGGCCAACCCTGACCAGCTTAACGATGATACCGATTCACTCGGTAACGCTTGCGACAATTGTGCGGATGTGAACAATCCCGATCAAGTTGATACCGATGGTGATGGAGTGGGCGACGCGTGTTGCTGTCAGGGGTATGCGGGTAATGTTGACGGCGACGCTCAGGACAGCATGAATATCCAGGACCTGACCTATTTGGTTGCCTATGTTTTCTCGAATGGCCCGGTTCCGCCCTGTCCGAACGAGGGTGATCTCAATGGCGATGGGGCAATCAATATCCAGGATGTAACCAAGGCGGTGGATGTGCTGTTCGCCAGTGGCTCGTCGCCGGCGCTCTGTCCGTAAGAAGACAACTCAGACAGTATAGACAGAAGGCAGGCCATCCTGGCCTGCCTTTCTCATTCGTACCTATACTTGTGAGCATCCGGTCGTCAGTGGTCGCTTTCGTCGATATCCACTAAACGTCCCTTCTTCCAGTCATCACCGAACATGGCGCTACCTATGGTATCCGCCTCAACCACAAACTCGGTGGGCACGTGTACGGTATAGCCACCTCCAATGGGTCGGAACGACGACGGTCCCATCTGCCCGGTAACCCCGAAGTGTCCTGTGCCGGAATGGACTACTACCGGAATGTCTTTGTCTCTCAGACTGTCCTGAATCATCTCGGCATATTGGTGGGAGGTCAATCTGGCCAGTGCCACCCAGTTGTCATATTTGGTGACGAGTTCCTCAGCTTCTGGCAAACTCTCGACCAGAGCGACCTCGCAATCAGGGCAGGTTTTCTTGTCGGGATTATACTCGAACCGACACTGTGGACAGAACGGCATACCTTACTCCTTTGTATGGGGAGGTTTGTCCCCTGTCTTTGCTACCTGTTCATTCTGCGCTGTTTACGCCCTTCAGGCAAGGATTATTCACCGCTGTTGATCTGGAAGGTCAATCCAGAAACGCGAGCAACTCCTGCAGCCATCGATCGGTAGCCTCAAAATGGGGGATATGACCAACCTGCGGGAGTTCGACCAGTTTTGCATCGGGGATGGCCTCAGCGGTCGCTTTGCCCAGCTGCGGATATTGTCCCAGGGTGGCCAGTACCTCTGGACTGACGGTACCTCGGCCGAGGGTCGTCCGATCTTCAAGGCCAATGACGAGCAGCGACGGTACCTGCACATTTGGAAATTCATAGACGACAGGCTGCGTGTAGACCATTTCGAATGTGAGGGCTGAAGCCCAGGCCAATCGGGGATATTCGCCAGAAAGGGTCCAACGCCAATGGACACGAACGTAGGTCTCATACTCATCCTGCCATGAGACATAGTAGGTCTTGTGGTAGTTGCGGATGCCTTCGAGGGTGTAGCCCATGATTCCCTCGTATGCCTGCTCAAGTGGCGTGTAGGGCACCTTCAGACGGTAGTCTTCCAGACCGATCGGGTTTTCCAGAACGAGGTTGGTTGTGAATTCGGGGTACATCAAAGCGAATCGGGTTGCCAGCATCCCACCCATAGAGTGACCGACAACGGCGGCACTGTCCACGCCCAGTGTGTCGAGCAGCATACGCGTGTTGCGAGCGAGCATGTGAAAGCTGTAGTGGATGTCGGGTTTTGATGATTTTCCGAATCCTACCTGGTCAGGTACAATCACCCGGTACCCCGCGGCGGCAAGTGTGTCGATGGTCTGAGCCCAGTAAGCGCCGAAAAAATTCTTGCCGTGCATGAGCAGTACCGTCTTGCCGTTGGGGGAGTCCATTGGGGGAACGTCCATGTACGCCATTCGAACATCTCTACCCTCGATCTCCAGTGGGAAGAACTCCACGGGATACGGATACTCGTAGTTCTCCATGGCAATACCGAGTGGCTCGGCATCGGTATAGGCCAGGGTGGTCACCGTCGTTGCCAGCAGGATAACAAGGGTGAGCGACCAGAGCGAGCAGCTCTTGAATGATGATAGCATCAGCGTGGTCTCCTTAGTTCAGCATGTTACTGTTAAATCGTGCGTGACGAGGATTCCAATCATTGTTCTGCTGCCTAAACAAGCTGTTTGGGACAAAGTTCGAGCGACTGCATTCCTGTTGTGTTGGCGGACAAAAGCGATTACCGTGAGCATGGTTGAAACGGGATTGCTGTTCTCATCAAGAACGCTTACTTTGTGTAGCAGATGTGCTATTCTGCAGTAACGGAACCGGCCAGCAACCATCCTGTTTGAGTAATAGATGCAAAACATCCCCACTCCCGATACCGTTCAAGTGTCCATCGGCCTTTGGCTGCTGGTCCTGATCGTATTGCTTGTACCGGCCAGCGATTTGTTTGCGCAGGAAGGTTACGTCGTCGCCGATGTCAACTTCTCAGGTAACGAAAGGCTATCCAGCGATCAACTGAAAGAACAGATCGCCATGCACGGGACCGGCGGGTTGCTGGGTCTCTTTTCGGATGAGGAGGACTTCCTGTACAGCCGTGATGCGCTCGAAGCGGATGTAGAGCGGCTCACACGGCATTACCAGCGACAGGGCTTCCTGAATGTCAGTCTCCCCGAGCCGAAGTTACAGATCAATCACGATGATGAACAAGTCAAGGTGACCTTTATCATCTCCGAGGGGCAACCAGTGATCGTGGATACAATCATCCTGACTTTACAGTCGCAGTCGGATACTATCACAGATGTGGATTCAACAGTTCATGTTGATTCTCTTCTGCAGCAGGTCCGAAGCGAACTGAAACTGTCACACGGTGTGCGCTTCCGTGATGATATGGCCGAACAGGATCGCAGAGCGCTGGCGGA
>WJKG01000004.1 GCA_014729205.1 candidate division GN15 bacterium
AAGCGAGACCTTGGCACGGCCCAACCGTGAGAGCAGCGGTCCCAGCACGAGGAACGAGGCACGCATCTGGCGCATCAGATCGTAGGGTGCGGTACGTCGATTGAGATTCTCGGCGTCGATCGCCATCGTGTGTTGCTCTTCGTTATAGTCGATCTTCGCACCCAGATATTCCATGACCTTGACAACGGTACGAATGTCGCGTAGTGGCGGGACATTGCGAATAACCGTTCGGCCTTTGCCGATCAACAGGGAACCGAGAATAATGGGCAGGGCAGCATTCTTCGAACCCTCGACACGAATCTGACCTTTGAGTGGCTTGCCGCCGCGGATCACGAACTTATCCATGAGTAGTCCTCATTGAGCATAGATTGGCGGACTGACGGTCCATATCTTGCCGTTTGTTATACACAGTTGTCAGGAAAGTAGTTACCGACTGGTAGATCATTCTGCGCGTTTCTCGCCTGTTGGTGTGAGTCACAACTGCTGCGGCTCCTCAATCAACTCGAACGACTGTCGGGTGCGTTCATACAAGCTGACAGCCTCCGGATCACAGTAATCGGGATTGGTCCAGGGGAGTCGTCGGAATTGACCGCGAGCGTAGATAAGCGTCATTTCGCCGAACACGCCCTCGGCGAGATATATGCGGTGGTTGAATTCGCGATGGCCGGCCATGACCAGATTGTAGGGTGTCAGGACCCCGGGATCGAGATTGACGGCACGGAAGGTGTAGTCATCGACCCGGTCGGCAAACTGGTTCTCGAGCTTGTGAGTCCATCGTTTTACATCGGCCAGTGAGTCCCGGGGGATCGGTTTCTCGAAGGAAAAGAACCGCCGCAACAACGGGGTGCCCATCTCCTCGCGATAGAACTCGGTCTCGGACTCGTTCACGGGGATTTCCACCGTCTCGCCCAAGACGTCGCCATAGCGACGCTCCAGGTGCCTGAGGGCATCGGCGACAGCATCGATATAGGCATAAATGATCGAGACGACAAGTCGTCCCGCCGGTGGTTTCTGAATCCGTGCCATGGGCTTAGTGTGAGCCGAGAATCGTGCAAAAGCAACAAGAAGTTGGTATCGCCTCGCTTATGGAGTATATGGAGCCATAATATAGATTACAGGGTCCATTCTTCCGGAACCTTGTGCGATGCGGCCTGTTGTTGACAGTACAGAGGACCGGTGAGCAGCGATATGCGACGCTCCCGGAACAACGATGCGAACTTAAGAAGGAGGCAGAAGGAGCGTAATGGGACGCAAACTGACTATAGCAATAATTGCCCTTTCGGTTATCGGACTGATATACATGGCGGGCTGCGATGATGACGATGAGGACTTCATAACCAACCCGGATGACAACGGCCATCAGATAGTGATGCCATTGGCGGCGGGGCTTGAATGGCACGGGACGATCTACTACATCGACAGTAATCTGGACACCACCGATATGGCGAGCAGCATCATCAATATCGATACAATCGAGGTCGTTGCCAATGATACTGTCCACCATCTTGACATCGATGTCACCTTGGACTCATCAGTCCTTCCTGAGTACCTCTATAACAGTGACTCCGGGCTGGTAGGGTATATTGAAGAGGGCGTCGACCTGATGCTTGGCCCATACACAGTGGCCGAGTATCCTGTGGTTCAAGGGGAAGTGTTTGAAAGCTACCTCGGATTTCGGACGCAGGCAGTGTCCACGAGACATCCGGTTGAGGTGCCGGCCGGGAGCTTCATCACTGTCTACTACCGGTCGATTCATCCTGGATTCTCGAGTGGACAAAGCGACATTTCGCAGATCGATCGCTATTTTGATCCGACCCACGGACTGGTTCGGGCAGATATATGGGGACGCGACCAGACACTATCTAACCGGCTACTGTATATCTGGTCCTTGGACACGCTGATTGTCGATACGGGTCTGGTCAAGTAACAGTTATTGCTCGTATCCTCGCAGCCAGAGTGCCGGGTCCTTCACGGGGATCCGGCACTTTCTGTTGACCCAGATCGGCTCAGAATCAAGATCATGCTGATCCTGCCGAATCAGGGAGACAGGGACTGGGGTTCGGTCTTACCAACAGAACTGACACCAACAGGAATAACCCGGGCCCTGAGCACAATGTCATGGGGAGGACAAGTAAATGCAACCGACCAGCACCACGGTTCAGCTCGATACGTACACGTACAGCATTGACACCAACGATCAACTGATCAGCTTCAGCGCCAACTGGGACGGGTTCGCCTGCGCCAATGAATCCCGTCATCTGCAGGCATCACACATCAAGGAGCACTCTCTGTGGGAGTTCATTTCGAACCGAGAGACCGTTGCGCTCTATCGGGAGTTGCTGACTTGCCTGCGGGACAGGGGCACGAGTGCAGGTTTTCATTATCGCTGCGACTCTCCTGACCTGCGCCGCTTCATGCATATGGACATAAGCGCCGATGAGCAAGGGTTTGTGACCTTCGTCAGCCAGGTGGTTCGTACTGAACCGCGAGCAACGATAGAAGTCCTTCTACCCGATGCTGAGCGTTCGGAGGAACTCCTGGTAATGTGTGGTTGGTGCAAGAAGGTCCGTGTTGACAGCACCTGGGTGGAAATCGAGGCGGCGCTGGAGCCACTGCAGTTGATGGACCGCTGGCCGTTGCCGGCTATTTCTCACGGCATCTGCGAGCAGTGTGCCGAGGCGATGGAGCGTCAGATAGAAGCGATTCAGTGACTTAGCCAGGCCCGGCGGCTGCTTCGGCCGCTATTCCCGCTTGCCCAACACAGGTACGCCGACTATATTCGCCACAATGAATAGCGAATTTACAGGAGGCCTGTGTCCATGAAGCCGAAGAAGTGCAAAGCCAAACGCGGCACCAAGCTTACCTGCAAGGGCTGGCACCAGGAAGCCGCCTTCCGCATGATTAACAACAATCTCGACCCTGAGGTCGCCGAAAAACCGGACGAATTGATTGTCTACGGCGGTTATGGCAAGGCGGCTCGTAACTGGGATTGCTATGATGCTATTGTCAAGAGCCTCAAGAAGCTGGAAGACGACGAGACACTGCTGGTGCAGTCCGGCAAACCGGTCGGCGTCTTCCGCACGCACGATTATGCCCCTCGGGTGCTCATAGCCAACTCCAATCTGGTCCCCGCGTGGGCTACCTGGGACTATTTCCGCAAACTCGACGCTCTGGGTTTGATCATGTTTGGCCAGATGACGGCCGGCAGTTGGATTTATATTGGCACGCAGGGGATTATCCAGGGCACGTATGAGACATTTGTTGCCGCCGGGGCCCAGCACTTCGGCGGCGACCTGACAGGCAAGTGGATTCTCACTGGCGGTATGGGCGGTATGGGTGGTGCCCAACCACTGGCGGCTACCATGGCAGGGGCCTCGACACTGGTGGTCGAAGTGGACGAGTCTCGTATAAATCGCCGCGTCAAACAGGGCTTCTGCGATGTGAAGGTCAAGACGCTCGACAAGGCCCTCAAGCTTATCAAGGAGCACGCCAAGTCCGGGGAGCCGATTTCGATTGGCTTGGTGGGTAACTGCGCCGAGATGTTTCCGGAGATCTACCGGAGGGGTATCGTCCCGGACATGGTCACTGACCAGACCTCAGCACATGACGAACTCAATGGATACATCCCCGAGGGGCTGACGGTCACAGAAGCATCTCGCCTGCGCAAGAAGAACCCCAAGGACTACATCCGACGTTCGTATGAGTCGATGGTGAAGCATTGCGATGCGATGGTGAAGTTCCTGAAGGCAGGTTCGATCGTCTTCGATTACGGCAACAACCTTCGCGGCCAGGCGCAAAGTGCCGGTCTCAAGAATGCCTTCGACTATCCCGGTTTCGTGCCGGCGTATGTGCGGCCTTTGTTTTGTGAGGGCAAAGGCCCCTTCCGCTGGGCGGCGCTCTCGGGGGATCCGAAAGATATCGCCGTGACCGACCAGATCGTAAAAGAGGAATTCGCCTACAATAAGCCGCTGATGCGCTGGATTGACATGGCGCAGGAGAAGATACCGTTTCAGGGGCTTCCCTCGCGGATTTGCTGGCTGGGCTATGGTGAACGGGCCCGGTTCGCGGAGGTTCTCAACGACTATATTCGCAAGGGGAAGATCTCGGCGCCAATTGTTATCGGCCGCGACCACCTGGACTGCGGCTCGGTGGCCTCACCGAATCGAGAGACCGAATCGATGAAGGACGGCTCCGACGCCATCGCCGACTGGCCACTGCTCAACGGATTGCTCAATGCCGTCAGTGGTGCCAGTTGGGTTTCAATCCATCATGGCGGCGGGGTTGGCATGGGACAGGCAATTCACGCCGGTCAGGTAATAGTGGCCGACGGCACCAAGGAGATGGACGTTCGGCTCAACCGTGTGCTGACCAACGATCCGGGGACAGGGATCGCGCGGCATGTCGATGCGGGTTACGAGGAGGCCCGCAAGACAGCGCGCAAGCACAAGATCAAGATCCCCATGATGAACGTACGCAAGAAGTAACTCCACAGTGGAGCCGGCTCGCCGGCCCTCTGGACTCGATGTAGATTCACAGGGTCTCCGCATGCGGGGACCCTGCTTTTTTGGTGGCAGTTGGAATCGGAGGGCCGGATCTTGGTAGAAGAACCAATTGACGACTGTCAGACCAAACCTATATTAGTGTACTTATGGTGAAGAAAGCGACACTTCTGATTCGGAATGCCTCTCAGGTCGTGACGATGCAGGGCCCGGTGCCGCGTCTGGGACCGGACCTCAATGACATCGGCCTGATTGAGAATGGCGCCGTGGCGGTGGCCGGCGATGAGATTCTCGCCGTGGGACCCTGTGACGAAGTCGAGGGTAAAGCACCCCTGGCCGAAGGATGCACGGTTATCGATGTCAAGGGTCGAGTGGTGACTCCGGGACTGATTGATCCTCATACGCATCCTGTGTTCGCCAGGACTCGCGAACAGGAATTCGAGATGCGCACGCTGGGCAAATCCTATATGGAGATCGCCCAGGCAGGCGGAGGTATCCGCAACAGCGTGCGGGCCCTTCGCGAGACGCCAGCATCGAAACTGAAAGAAGGGACAGTGCGCCGTCTTGATCGGCTGCTGGGCCACGGGGTGACGACGATCGAGGCGAAGAGCGGGTATGGCCTGTCAACTGAATCGGAGTTGAAGATGCTCGAGGTCATCCAGGACCTGAACCTCATGCACGCCATTGATCTCGTACCGACATTCCTCGGCGCTCACGAGATCCCCGATGAGTACCAGGTTAAGCGCGAGAACTACATAGAGCTGCTTATCAACGAGATGATTCCCGCTGTCACCAAAGACAACCTGGCCGAGTTCAGCGACATCTTCTGTGAGGAAGGTGTCTACACCAATGAGGAATCGCGGCGGATCCAGCAAGCCGCCAAAGACGCCGGGCTGAAGCTGAAGTTCCACGCTGACGAGCTGGCGTCGACTGGTGGCGCCGGGCTTGCCGCCGAGATGGGGGCTGTTTCCGCCGATCATATTGTTTATGTGTCCGATGACGACATTAAGGCCCTGGCCCGGTCCGGCACAGTAGCGGTCTTGTTACCGGGCACAACATTCTCCCTTCGCGGCAAACAGTACGCACCGGCACGAAAGCTGATTGAGGCAGGCGCGGTGGTGTCGCTTTCTACCGATTGCAATCCCGGTTCGAGCTATACAGAGTCGTTGCCGTTTGTCATTTCATTGGCAGCCTTGCAGATGCGGTTGACTGCCGCCGAGGCAATTGCGGCCACAACTGTGAATGCGGCGTGCGCAATCGATCGTGGCGGTAAGATTGGTCAATTGGTTTCCGGCCTCCCGGCAGACATCGTTATATGGGACATGGAGGACTACCGGGAGCTGCCCTATCACTATGCTGTCAACCTGGTCAGCAAGGTCATCAAGAACGGAAAAGTCGTGGTAGGCAAGTGAACACTCGGGAACGACGCCACGTATTTACCGGTAGAAAGAGCAATTACGCGAATCTCATCGCCGGAATACTCACTGGCTGCGTGCTCCTGCTCGTCACTGGCTGTGGCATCTACACGTTCAATCCGGGCGGCAAGTCGGATATCGAGGCAATCGCGGTGCAGCGTTTCGAGAACTCGACCGATGAGTACGGGCTGGCTTCACAGGTAACGGATCTGGTGATAGATGCTTTTCTTGCCGATGGTACGATGAAGGTGGTGTCCGAGGACAATGCCGATGCGGTACTGATCGGCAAGCTGGTTGGCTATGAACACGAGCCGCTGACATACGACGAAAGCGATCAGGTGACTCGCTATGAAGTGATCATGTCGTTCGATATCGCACTGAAGAAGCCGAACAGTGATGACGATATCTGGTCACAGCGGATCCGTCAGCAAGGATCGTATGATACTGACGAGCAAACAGAAGAAGACGGCCGGCAACAGGCGATACAACTGTTGATCGACGCCATAATCGATAAGACCATTCGAAGCTGGTAGCTTCGCGCGTTCGTCGCGGCGGAGTGATAGCGGCAACAAGGACAAGAAATGACTCATCTGAAGACGTCACGACCCGGTACACTGCTGCTGGCAGTCGCGTTGGTTCTCAGCCTGGTGGTTGCGGGCTCGGCGAAGGATATTCACAATGATGCCGGCACCAGCGCCTTTCCGTTCTTGAAGATCAACGTGAGCGCCCGTGCAGTGGCCATGGGAGGTGCATTCACGGGTTTGGCCGACGATGCCTCCTCGCTGTACTACAATCCGGCGGGACTGACCAACTCCACCGATATGCTGATTCTGGGCTACCACAACTATGTGGCCGATCTGCAGTCTGGATTCGTGGGCTATGTGAAACCGCTCGATCGCGACAAGCAACAGGTGCTTGGTATCTACGCCAGCTATCTGAATTACGGCGAGTTGCTTGAGGCCGACCGGTTTGGTGTGGTTACCGACGAGTTCACTGCCGGCGATCTGTTGCTTGGCTTGACATACTCTCGTCGGGTCAATCTGCACTGGTCACTGGGTGCCAGTGGCAAGTTCATCTACGAGTCGGCACATGATTACTCGGCAACCGGGCTCGCTGTCGATGCTGGAGTGAAGTACACCAGCGACCGTGGGAGATATTCGGCCGGACTGGCGGTCCAGAACCTGGGCGTGCAGACATCATCGTTCGGCGATGACACCGATCGCCTGCCGCTGTCGCTGCGTATCGGTGGTGCGGTTCGCCCGCGCGGCCTGCCGGTGTTGCTGGCAGCCGACGTGGTGGCACCGATCGACAACGATGTCTACCTGGCGCTTGGAGCCGAGTATTTGAAGCTGAATCCGCTCTTTCTACGATTGGGTTGGAACAGCTTCGGGGAGAACTACCGTGCCAACAATTCGGATGATGATCTGGCCGGTTTCAGCGGTGGCGCCGGATTTGTATTTGACAAATTCCAGATCTCGTATGCATTCTCTCCTCAGGCTGATCTCGGGGACAGCCATCGCATCACGTTAACCCGAAGCATGTAGGTTGCCATGCGATTATTCATTTCTGTCGTCCTTGTTGCTGCTCTTGCACTTTCAACCGGTCTGATCGGATGTGAGTCCAACAAACAGACTGATCCCAAACAAACTGTCATTGCCTTGTTCGGTGCCATGGAAAAGGACGACAAGGCAGCGCTGACGCGTATTCTGGATCTGGCCGAACTCATGCAGACCATTAACGAGGATTACGCCCTGCAGACCAACAACCCTCGCACCTTCAGCAACCCGCAGGAGATTCTCGATGACCTGACTGGTGAGGGTAAGACCAAGCAAACGTGGTTCTCGCTGCAGCGAATCATCAACACGACCGACATCCAGGGAGATGTCGCGACGGTTGAGGTAACATTCGTGGACAAGGAGCGTTCACGCGGCTACATGACGCGGTTTGGTCTTCATAAGAAGAACGATAAATGGCGTATCTACTCGTTCAAGATGATGAACGAATAGCAACTTCAACGCACCCTCCCGAACTCTCAACTTCGATCCCTTGCACATGCGCCCTCGTGCGCGCGTGACAACCATGCTTCCTCATGGTAGGTCTGCACCTCTGTACTCTTGGATGTGGTTAGTAGCGTCTTGAAGCAGCCCCCGAGTGCGCATCGAATAAAAGGAAGCCCACCGGCATGACTCGATGGGGACAGAGGGGGGAATCCCGATCAAAACGCCGACAGGCTTCACATGCAAAATAGCTCTCGCCGTGTCCGGTGTCAATAGGCATCAGGGCTGCCGGCATCACGTTAGTACAACCGGCAAGTCTCTTGTGCGAGCAAATAGTTGTTAATCAATTGCTTATCAGGTCGCCATTGTCGGCTCACCGGCAACTCGCCAAATGACAATAGCTTACCAGTGTCACTGCGCAAGTTCCTGAGGGTAGCTTCAGATAATTGTCAGGTAGGTAGGGTTTATTTCATTTCACATTGCAAGCCGTTCGCCCGTCTTGACATTGGTGTGGCGCATTATTAGATTGTGCCTCTTCCCGGGCTATAGTATACTGTCGGGGTTGTGTGATGGACTTGCTTAAGGAGATCTGGTAGTATGAAAAAAGTGTATGGAGTCTTCATTGGTCTGGTGGCCCTGGCGCTCTTATTCGGCTGTGCGGGTGATATCATTCTTGAGGAACCACCGCCGCTCAATGGAGCCTATGAAGGCATGTATAAGGTGACAACATCGGGCAATGCCAACAAGGTCTTCGAACAACCGATAATCTGGACCTTCACCGATGAAGAGTACAACATGCGTATCGACACGACACGCAAAGACGAAATGACCGACCACAGTTTCTGCTCCAACTTCGGCGAGTACGCACTCACCGACGGTTTGCGTCTGGTTCCTATCCGGGACAATCAACCGCTTGGCGGTGAGATTGAGCTTCCTAATGGCACGGGTGGGACGATTGTGGTTGACTTCAACTCCTGCACTCCAAGTCAGAGCCCTTCGGGCTTGTTCCAGCTTCAGCGCGGTGTTGAAGGCTGGTCGCTCGTGATGAAGCAGCAGGCAAGCGATACGCTGCTGATGGAGGTATTCCTCACGCGAGTGGGTAATGTGGGCGATACGACTGTGACAAAGTAGTCAGACTCATACAAGATTTGACCAAGAGCTTCGGCGGTGGTTTTCATTAACCACCGCCGTTTTTTTTGATGTCATAAGCGGCAATCCCGGCACAATTCTCGCTTCAAACATGCTTCCCCAAGACGAATCTGCGGTCCGTTTGATTTTTGACTGACACTACCTGTCAGCGCCCGGTGCGATACTTGGAGCAAGTGGACGGCAGAGGGATCAAGCTCGTCGCCTCAACGCAGCACGGGGCGAGCACGGCCAAAGGGGGCCAGTCGCGACAATGGGTGCCCGTTGCCGGGCACCTGTCGCGGCGATAAACCGGATGTATGAAAGGGAGCGAAGATGCTGGCACGAGCTATTTCGACAGCGACCCTTGGGGTCGACGCGTATCAGGTGGAGGTTGAGGCTGATATTCAGCAGCAGTTGCCCTCGTTTGTGACGGTGGGCTTGCCCGAAGGTGCAGTGCGAGAATCCAAGGAGCGGGTGACGGCGGCCATAAAGAACTCAGACTTTGTGTTTCCAGCCAAACGTGTAACGATCAACCTGGCACCGGCGGATATCCGCAAGGAAGGTTCCGCATTCGACCTGCCCATAGCCGTTGGCATCCTGGCCGCCACGGGCCAGATATTGCGCGATCGTGTCGATGAGTTCGCACTGCTGGGGGAGCTTTCGCTCGATGGCAACCTCCGGCCCATACCGGGAGTGCTGCCGATGGCGATGAGTCTGGATTCGGACACTGGAATTCGAGGGATCATCGTACCTCAGAAGAATGCTCGAGAAGCGGCTATCGCGGGGACAGTGCCTGTGTATCCGGTATCCAGTCTGCAGGAAACGGTACACTTTCTGGAGGATGAATCTACGTTGGAACCATACCGGGTGGATGTACGGTCGGTATTCAACCAGGCGCGACAATACACGGTGGATTTCGCCGATGTCAAGGGTCAGGAATCTGCCAAGCGCGCGCTGGAGATTGCCGCCGCCGGAGGACACAACATCATCATGGTGGGGCCGCCCGGATCGGGCAAGACCATGCTGGCTCGACGCGTACCCACCATACTACCCGACCTCAGTCTCGAGGAAGCCCTGGAAACGACCAAGATTCACTCGGTTGCCGGGCGGCTGGCGGACGAGTCTGCCCTGGTGGCCACGAGACCGTTCCGGTCACCCCACCATTCCATATCCTACGCTGGGTTGATTGGTGGTGGTACCGTGCCGAAGCCGGGGGAAGTGTCATTGGCACATCATGGGGTGTTGTTTCTGGACGAGTTGCCAGAGTTCAAGAAGGACATCCTGGAGATGCTTCGCCAACCGATGGAGGACAACCAGGTGACGATATCCCGCGCTACCATGACGCTTACCTATCCCGCCGGTTTCATGCTGGTAGCAGCGCTGAATCCCTGTCCATGCGGTTATCATGGCGACCCCAACCACGACTGTAATTGCACCGCCGGCGAAATCCAGCGTTACATGTCGCGCATCTCCGGTCCGTTGATGGATCGAATCGACATTCATATTCCTGTTCCTACGGTCAAGTTCGAGGAGCTTTCCAGTGAGACTGCCGGAGAGAAATCGGAGGTCATTCGAATTCGTGTCAATCAGGCGCGTCAGGTACAGATGGAGCGATTTGCCGAGGAACCAGAGATATTTTGCAACGCGCACATGGATTCACGCAAGACTCGCCTGTACTGCAAGATCGATCAGCGCTCGCAGTCGCTTCTGGCAACCGCTATCAACCAGCAGGGGCTTTCGGCACGGGCTTATGATCGTATCCTGAAGGTGTCACGCACGATAGCCGATCTGTCCGGTTGTGAACAGATCGAGATGGGACATATCGCAGAGGCCATCCACTATCGTACTCTCGACCGACGGCTATGGCTGTAAGGAACCACTCTACAACAGGATAACATCTATCGTCAGCAGCCTCACGGGGGGAATCTCCTTGCTCTTTGGTCGGGGTTGTGGTATCATCGACCGAAGCACGGAAGCAATGGACTGGTAACCGAAGCACGTACCCTGTAATAGATGCGCGATATTCTCCGTAAACGTTTCTTCCCGTATGTCATCAAACCGGGCCGCTATACCGGTGGCGAGCCGGGCCAGGTGGTCAAGGACCACACCGGCCGGGTCACGTATGCGCACGCCTACCCGGACAAGTACGAAGTTGGGCAGTCGTATCCCGGCCTGCAGACCATCTATCACATTGTCAACTCCGATGATCGCTTCGTGTGCGAGCGAGTCTTCGCGCCCGACAGCGATGCTGATCGGTGTCTCCGCGAGGCAGAACTCCTCTTGAGCACACTTGAGACGGGTACGCCCGTCAAGCAGTTTGATGCTTTCGGCTTCACGCTGGCGTACGAACTGGTCTACACGAACATTCTGACTATGCTTGACCTGGCCGGAATTCCATTAGTGGCCAGCGAGCGTACCGATGACCACCCGCTCG
The DNA here is from genome assembly GCA_014729205.1 of candidate division GN15 bacterium. Lineage (GTDB taxonomy): Bacteria > Zixibacteria > MSB-5A5 > GN15 > FEB-12 > WJKG01. The sequence continues at coordinate 11,474 of WJKG01000004.1, forward strand.
TACTCGCGGGTGGTCCCGCCGTCTACAACCCGGAGCCACTGGTTGACTTCGTCGACCTGTTTTTTATTGGTGATGCCGAAGAGGGAATGATCGAGATCCTCGAAGTACTCCGCCAGTTAAAGGGTCAGAGTCGGCAGACGAAGCTTGAACAGATATGCCGGCAAGTAAAATCGGTCTATATCCCTCGTTTCTACGATGACGACCGGCGGCCGGTCGTGGACTTTGCTCCGGAGCAGATCGAGGCGCGGGTGATTCCGGAACTGAAGCCGGAGTTCTATCCCGAACAGCCCATCCTTCCTTTGGTAGATACGGCCCACCAGCACTTGAGCGTGGAAATCATGCGCGGGTGCCCGCAGGGATGCCGTTATTGCCAGGCGGGCCCGATGTACCGCCCGGTCCGTGTCAGGCCGGTTGAGGACGTACTCCACCAGATTGATGAGCAGATGCGCAATACCGGATACAGCGAGGTGTCGCTGCTGTCTCTGTCGAGTTCGGACTATCCGTATATAGAGGAGTTAGCTCCGGTGGCGGCACGTCGGCTGGAGCCGTTCAAGGTGTCGATCTCGCTACCGGCATTGAGGCCAGGGACGATCTCCCCGATCCTGCTTGATGCTGCCGGCCGGGTGCGTCAGTCCGGCCTGACAATTGCTCCGGAAGCCGGGACCGAGCGGCTTCGGCTGTTCATTCGCAAGGACTTTCCTGATCAGGCGGTATACGATACGGTTCGCCTGGCGTTCATGAAGGGTTGGGGCAATTTGAAGCTCTACTTCATGATTGGCCTGCCGACTGAAACCGATGATGATCTGATGGGCATTCTTCGTATGGTTGAGCGGATCTGGCAGATCAGCCGCGAGTATCCTCGTCGCACGAACATCAATGTTACTCTCTCCCCTTTCGCGCCGAGGCCGCATACTCCGTTTCAATGGGACGAGGTGGCCCCGATTTCGGAGATCATTCGTAAGGCCAACTTGATCCGCAAAACGAACCGAATCAATCATGTACGCTTCAAGCACCACATGGCGGAGACGTCGATCCTCCAGGCGGTGCTGGGACGCGGTGACCGTCGGATGGGCAAGGTGATTCTTGGAGCCTGGAAACGGGGAGCGCGGTTTGACGGTTGGACGGAGCATTTCGATTGGGAGATCTGGCAATCGGCGTTCCGCACAGCAGGCATGGACCCAACGCAGCTAATGCGAGCAATTCCGTTCGATGCTGACCTTCCGTGGTCGCATATCCGCAAGGGCGTTTCGGTCGACCACCTGAAGAAGGAGCGTGAGAACACATCGCGACAGATGCGTGACTACCGGCGCCTTGTCTTCGATCAGGCAACCGATGACGCCGAGAATGGAACCAACGGTATCTCATTCGGACGCGGAAAGAAGAAGGTCGCCTCGCGAAGTCAGGCAGCTCCGACCAAGAACCGCATCCGCATTCGCTGGGCAAAAGAGGATCGTTATCGCTATATGTCGCATCTGGACAATGTACGCTTCGTCGAGCGGGCAGTACGCCGGGCGCGATTGCCAGTTGCATACAGCCAGGGCTATAACCCGACCATGAAGCTTTCGTTCGGGCCACCATTGCCGGTGGGGTTCACATCTGAGGCCGAGTATGTGGATATTACGCTTGAGAGCAACCTGCTTCCTTCGATGCTGGACAATCTCAAGAGCGCTATGCCTGACGGTTCGTCGATTTGCGATGCATCCGTTATCCTGGGCAAGTCGCCGTCACTGACGGCGCGTTTGAATCGTGCCGAGTACACGATACCTGTTGATGCGCTGTCGGAAGAGGCACAGACTGGCTTACAGAGTACGATCGAGAAACTGATTGCGGCCGAGTCTCTCGAGATCGAGCGCCAGGGAAAAGAGCAGGTCAAGATTGTTGACATTCGGCCGGCGATCTACGATCTTGCCATTCGGGAAAGCCACATCGTAATGACGTTGGGGATTGGCGATGGTGGTTATGCCCGACCCTCGGAAGTTTTGCCGCTTCTGGATGACCAGACTGATGCACGCGTGTTGTCGTTTATGGCGCATCGGAAGGATGTCTATCGCGTAGACGACGCGCAGCGTATCAGCGCAATGGAGGTATAGGCATCGATGGCGCAACCGAGTGCCCATATCAAGAAGGAGCACAAGTACGATCCGGTGCGACTGGCTGCGCTGGAGGCAATGGTGCTCATCGAACAGGGGGAGCAGACTGATGCCGCCATCTCAAGTGTCTCACGGGGGAGGTCATTTCGGAATATTGATCGACGATTCCTGATGCAACTGGTCAACGGCGCCACGAAAATGCGCCGGCGTCTGGACCATGAGATCCGCTTCTACCTGGCTCGTCCGGGTTCTCCCCTGCCAATCAAACTGGCCAACATACTCCGACTGGGGTTCTATCAACTGCACTTCACCGACCGCATTCCTCCGGCAGCAGCGGTATCGGAGTCGGTAAACCTGGCACACCACCTGCTTGACCGACGTCGCGCCAACCTGGTCAACGCGGTGCTCAGGGCGGCACTTCGAGAGCCAAACAAGATCGTCTTTCCCTCGGTGGACGACAATCCGGTGGCTTACCTGGGGACTACGTATAGTTTCCCGGATCACTTCATAACGTATTGCCTCGATGAGTTTGGGCTCGAGCGCACCGAGCAGCTGCTGAAATCGTGCAATGAGCCGCCCCATGTCACGTATCGTGTGAATTTCCTCAAGGCGAAACCGGATG